>CAZMBQ010000047.1:0-5989 GCA_964564705.1 uncultured archaeon | reverse complement strand
GAGGGTGGGGATAGTGACCACCAGACAGCGATTTGACATGCACAAAAAGGACCTGAACCACGACCACATGTTCTACGGGCACATGCAGGCGGGGAAACATTGTGACAACGGAGCCATCTCCTGCGGCTCGGGGGTGCTTTACAGGAGGAGCGCGCTGGAGGGGATAGGAGGGTTTTCGACGTGGAACCTCGTTGAGGATCTCACCACCACGTACGAGCTGCACAGGAAGGGCTGGAAGAGCGTGTACGTGAACGAGGCGTACACGACCGGCCTCGCCCCGCAGGACATCAAGAACATATATAAGCAGAGGGGCACCTGGGCCGTGGACTCGCTCAGGCTACTGTTCAAGAAGCGGCCGCTTACTGCGGGCGGCCTGGACCTGAGCCAGAGGCTCCATTATCTCGAGATAAGCTACCACTACATCGTCTCGGGAATATTCGTGCCGCTTATATTCCTGTTCGTGATATTCTCGCTGCTGCTGAACTTTCCCGTGATACTGGCAGGGACCGAGTACCTGTTGTTCAGGATACCCGGGCTGGTGGCGCTGATAGCTTTTTACGGGTGGTTGAACAGGGGGCACGAGAGCAACCAGTACTGGATAGGGCTGTGGCCAGTGTACCTGAAGGGGTTCTTCCTCTCGCTGAAGAGGGAGAAGGGCGAATACAGGGTGACCCAGAAGTTCGAGAAGCAGAAGAGAAGGGTGAAGCTCGTGCTCCCGCAGTTCGGCCTCATGGCGCTCGGGATCTTCGCAGTGTTCTTCAATATCTTTTACTACGGGGCGAGCAACATAACCTTCATCAACCTCGTGTGGGTCCTGTTATCGCTGTGGTTCCTCTATCCCGTGACGCTCAAGGGCCTTAGCAGGAGGCACAGGCACGTTCCCTCCCTGCACAGGGAAGTCGGTGGGGTGTACGCCTGATATCATATCTCTTGAAGGTGACAAGGATTCGGCCCCTGTCCACGTACAGGACAGGGGCGGAGATTTACTCGAGATCAGTTCCTGTGGGAAACGGAATCCAGGACCCAGGTCATGGTGACGCTGCTGTTAATGTGCTGCTCGAGGCGTACCAACCCCTTGGCCTTGGCGTACCACATGTGCTCGTCGAAGGGCCTGTCGAGGTTGCTGAATTCATCCGCATCGCCGGTGCTGGCACTGACCTGGCGGACGAAGTGGAGGAGCGGCTCCCCGCGGTGGCCCTCTACCCGCGTGTCGACGCCCTTGAATAAGACCCCCTCCGAGGTATTGTCACCGATTCGGATACTGGTTCCGGGCTCCTCTGCGAAGAAGATCAGGCGCATGGACTGACCCTGAGCCCTGCTCCAGGAACCCCAGCGTCCGAAGGCAGGGGCACCGGGCGTGGATAAGGGATCATGCATAATCACGAGATTGACCTTGAATCCGTCCGGTATGACTGCCCAGAAGACCTGCTCAGCGTGTTCAAAACCCCCAAACTGTCCTCCACCACATCCAGCTCGATCCTAATAGGGAACTTGAGGCCACCCTGTTTGTAGCTTGAACGCATCCGGTTATATGGTGGATGTGGTGTTTAATTTTTCCTGCTCAGCCAAGCGCCCTCTTCAGGGCCCTGGATATCTCCTGGCCGGACACCTTTCCCTTGTGCCTGGACATGAGGATGCCCATGTATGCGCCGAAGGAGAGGCCGGGCTTTTCTTTCAGGAGGGCGCTTATCTCAGGGCCTAGGTCAGGGGCCTTCCCCCTGGAGGGGGTGAGATCGGGCTCCTTCCCCCTGGACATGCCTGCAAGGATGTCCATGGCAGACTCCTTGGGCGCCTTGCCGGAGCCCAGCAGGCGGAAGAGATTGATGAGATGGGAGTCGCTGATCCTGGAGGGGTCTGAACCCTGCTTTTTTAGCTCGGGGGGGTAGGAGAGGAGGAGCTTTGCCGCGAAAGCGGGCTTCGCGCTGCCCAGGGGGAGCTTCTGGAAGAGGGTGAGCTTCCCTGCCCTCTCCAGGGCTTTCAGGAGGTGGGTGTCGAGTCCCAGTTTCTTC
The DNA here is from genome assembly GCA_964564705.1 of uncultured archaeon. Classification (GTDB taxonomy): domain Archaea; phylum Aenigmatarchaeota; class Aenigmatarchaeia; order QMZP01; family QMZP01; genus BS750m-G81. Next base: position 3,980 of record CAZMBQ010000047.1, on the reverse strand, counting down.
CCGAGGCGGGCGTTCCTGTCCTCGAGCAGCTCTGGAAGGCCTTTCCTTATCCTCTTTAGTAGGGTTTCAGGGATCTTCACGGGATAGAGGTCCGTGTCCGGGTAGAGCCTTGCGGAGCCGGGAAGTGGCCTGAGGAATTTTGTGGAGCCGTCCTTCATGGCCTTTCTCACGGTCTCCTCGACGCGGACTCCCGTGCCCGCAAGGGAGTGCTGGCGAGAGGCCTCTTTTTCTATCAGGAAGGGGATGCTCTTCAGATCCTGGACGCCTTTTATCTCTGTCCTTGCGCCGCCGCGGATTGAAACGTTGAGGTCCTGGCGGATGGTGCCGAGGCCCCTCCTCACGCGGGAGGAGCGGAGTATCATGCCGAGCCTCTCCGCGACTTCCCTGCCCTGCTCGGGGGTGCGGATGTCCGGGGCAGTGGCTATCTCCACCAGGGGGATGCCGAGCCTGTTGAGGCCGAAGACAGTGCGCTCCCGTCCCTTCTGGAGTATCTGGCAGGACTCCTCCTCGATGGCCACGCCCTGGATGCCTACCCTGCCGAAGGAGGCCCGGACCCATCCGTCCAATCCCACGAGAGCAGTGCGCTGGAAACCTGAGGTGTTCGAGCCGTCTATCACGATCTTCCTCATGACCTGGGTCTCGGGCGGGACCGTGCATTTGAGTAGGAGGGCTATTTCCAGTGCTATTTCCAGGGCTTCCTGGTCAAGGGGGTGGGGGGGCTCCTCGTCCTCCTCCACCTCGCAGCTCTCTCCGGGATAGGGAACGTAGACGAACTCCCTCCTGGAGAGGGACTCGTGCATGGCTGCCACGTCCACGCCGCCTGTCTCGCCTGCCACTGGCCTGAGGCGCCTGACTATCCTGCGGTCAGAAGGCTTGCCCGAGAAGGCGGCCGAGCAGGGGCAGAACAGCTTTCGGCCTGTGGCCAGCTGCTGGTGTATCTCTATGCCGGCCTTGAGGCCGAGCTCCTTCCAGTCCATATTAACACTATGCGGGCAAACCGTATAAATTCGTGAAGAGTATGGAAAAGGTATTTATTCCAGAGTGTGCAATATTTTTCATGGGGCGCGAATCCAGGAAGCAGCCAAACATTCTATTCACAGTCATTGCAGCTGCGCTTGTGCTGACCGTCATCGGCTTCCTGTACGGCGACGTGAGCCCCGCGGGCCAGTTCGGCGCTGCGGGGGCTGCTGGAACATACAGCTGCCCTTTCGGGGTGAACGAGAAGATGGAGATCAAGGCGCAGGACGCTGAAAAGGAAACGGCCCTGCAGAAGTGCAGGAGCGAGCAGAGGGCGAAGAACAAGATGGCGGCGTTGAGGTATTTTGCCCTGCAACAATCGTGCAGGGGCTCGGAACTCGAATGCGAGCTTTACGGTTCCATGGTGGCTTCCGATGGGGAGTGTGAGATAACGGGGTGGGTTGACCAGGGAGTGATGTGGTATCCGGAGGATGAGGTGTTTTTCTTCAAGGGTTTCTGGATTGCAGAGGCGCCGCCTGTCCACATCTCGGCTGACTGCTCCCCGACAGAGTTCGAGGAGCTCAGAAGGCTGCCTGTCTAGTAGAGGAAGGTTTCGGGAAGGCTTTTCCTATTTATCTCCCCTGCAACGTTCTCGAGCATCCGCTCCCTGACCTTCTCCATGAAACGCGTACGGGCGAGAACCCATCCCAGCTTCACGTAAGCGACTTCTGGAAGCATGTCCTCCCCGGGGATTGCGCCTGCCTCGCGGTAGAGCGTCCTGAGGTTCGAGTATACGCTGGAATTCACGCGTCCGTAGATGGTCTGGGAGGTGACCACGACAGGGATGCCCGAGCTGACCGCGCTCTTTATCTGGGGGATCCAGCTCTTCCTCGCCTGGGTGGGGACGTGGCCGAGACCCGTGCCTTCCACCACGAGGCCGCGGCAGCCTTTTTTTATCAGGTATGCTATCACGCTGGGATCAGAGGAGGGGTATGCCTTGAGCAGGGCGACAGAAGGCTCGAACCTCGCGTCAAGCTTCCCGGGCGTGCCGCGCTCACTATGCTCCCTGTTCAGGACTTCCACATTGCCGTCAGGGAATATTCTGGCAAGGGGGAGGTCGTTTATGGGACGGAAGGCGTCCCTCCTGACTGAATGCATCTTCCTCACTTTCGTGCCGCGGATGAAGAGGCAGTGGCTGTCGTCAATGGAGCCGTGCATGCACGTACCCACCTCGGCTATTTGGGAGGTGGCTGCTATCGAGGCGCATACCAGGTTGAGGCCGGCGTCGCTCGATCCACGGTCGGCGGATTTCTGGGCCCCCACCAGGACGACGGGCTTCCCGGGACCCTGGAGGAAGAAGGACAGTGCGGCTGAGGTGTAGTGCATCGTGTCTGTCCCGTGGGTTACCATCACGCCCTCGCTCTTCCTGAGGTGCCTGTGCACTTCCCTGGCGAGGAGTATCCAGTCCTCGTGCCCCATGTCCTCGGACATCATGGTCTCCGGCCTTGAGATGGAATGAATGTTCACGGTTTCTCGCAGCTCAGGGACGTTGTGGAGGAACTCCCTCGGGTCCTCCAGGGCGGTCACACCGCCTGTTCTGTAATCCACTCTCGAGGCGATCGTGCCTCCCGCGGCCACGAGAGCCACTTTGGGTTTTTTCGGGTCGAAATCCAGTCTTAGAAGGCGCTTGTCGACCTTGCCAAGGCCTGCCCTGGCACGGCGGAGCCTGGAAATCGAGGCGCCCCTGAAATCAACTCCCATGTTGTAGCCCGACTTCAGCTTCAGCATTACCGTGGAGGTACTGGAATTCGGACTGGGAAGCAGGACTCCCTCATAATCCTTGCCGGATTTCCTAATGCGCACCAGGTCGCCGGGCATTATTCCCGCGGAGGATAGGACCTTTCGGACAGTGGGGGAATACATGAATATAATTCGCGCCGCTGATTTAAGTTTGGGTGGACCGCTTTTCGGGGCAAAGCATAAAACCCCCCCAGGATATAATAAAAGAGGGAGGTGTTTGAAATGAAGCTAATGCAACTTATTGTCCCGGCCGTCATGGTGCTCTTGATTGCCCAGCCCGCCCTTGCCCAAGGGGACGAAGGAAGCGGGAGGCCCGCTACAGTGAGAGGGAACGACCTCATCGTCGCAAAGGAGAAGAGCATTGCCGTGGATGTTTCGGCGGAAGTGGAGGAGCTCAGAGAGATGAGGAACGAAAGGGTGACCGAGCTTGAGCAGGAAGCACAGGCAGTGCGGGCCCCGGAACTCAGGGAGGTCTGGAGAAACCAGAACAAGGTGAGGGCCGCAGTGCACACGATGCTTGCAATGAGGGATCTTGAGGGATTCGAGGGCGGAATTGGAGAGGAGGTTTCTGAGATCGCCAGGGAGTTCGACAATTCAGTGCAGTCCACCCTCATGGCAGAGGAGAGGATAAGAACGAGGAACCCCGTATGGGCGTTCTTCTTCGGCGGCGACAGCGAGGCTGCAGAGGAGATAGAACAGAGGGTGGAAGAGAACAGGGAAAGGATAGAGAGGCTCCGAAGGGCCAGGGAATCGTGCGACTGCGCCCCTGACGTGGCAGAGATGCTCAGGGAGCAGGAAGCCGAGGTGGAAGCAGAGCAGGCAAGGCTGGCCCAGGTGTCTGCCCAGGAGAAGGCAAATAGGGGAATATTCGGCTGGATTCTCGGTTGAGTTCCCCTCCCGTTTTTTTCTTTGTTTTTATTTCACACTGACAGGTATGGAGCTGCGGGACACGTTGAGCAGGTTGTCTGAAGCGTGCCTACTTTTTAATGATATTATTTTCAGGATTTTTATGATCATATTTTCCAAAAATTTCTTTTTTGGCAAGGTTGAATGCTTCTTCAATATCAACACCAAGCTGATTCGCAAGACGACACAAACCAAAAAACAAATCACCTATACCATCAACAAAAACTGCCCTGTTTTCTTCGACAATTCTTTTGCGATCTTCTTCAGATTTATATCGCAAATGTTGAGACATTTCAATGAGTTCTTCGTGAAGATGA
>CAZMBQ010000046.1:0-5998 GCA_964564705.1 uncultured archaeon | reverse complement strand
CTTGAGGGGCGCTTCCTCGTATGCGAAACGGACGTCTTCCACTGAGTAGAATGCCCTGGGATTGTGCTCGCGGATTATCCTGACGGCCTTCTTGACGCTCTTCTTCTTGATGACGGTGAGGATTATGCGCACGTTGCCGTCGTGGCTTCTGGCTCCCACGGTGGTGAGGCTGAAGCCCACATCTTCCAGCGCCCTGTAGAGGGATTTGCTGGGCTTCTTGGTTATCACCCTTATTATGACCTTGCCCACGGAGAGGTGTTCCTCTATCACCATGCCCGCGAAGGTTCCGAAGCCGAACCCGAGGGCGTATGCTATGTAATAGACGGGGTCCGTTAGGTGTATGAATATCTGCTGTATTGCAGCAAGCCATACCAGGACCTCGAAGAACCCGAACAGCGGCGCCAGGCGCTTCAGGCCCTTGGAGACGAATATTATCCTCATCGTGCCCAGGCTGACGTCCACTATTCTGGAGAAGAATATGAGGACAGGGATCAGCACGAGGGAGAAGATCTCGGGGGCGAGCATGGTTTATTCTTCTGGCCGGGCGCTTTTATAACTTGCTCATGGGCAGAGGATTTGAGCCCCCGGGGCAATAAATCAGTATGGCCAGGAAATCCGGGCCTGTGAAGGGCGCGCTGGAACAGAACGCGGAGCATTTCAGCCGGAAGGTGGAATCCCTCGGGAAGGGATTGGAAAGGCACATGGAAAGGGTAAGTATGGGACAGATGGTTCCACAGGACGCTCGGGCCTGTCGGCTCGCTTCTCTCGAGCGTGTTCGGGGTCATCGTGATGGTTTTCGGGGTCTGGGTGCTCGGCCTCGTGAACGTGCCCGTGGGCAGCGGCGTGGTTGCGGGACTGAGGCTGTTTGTTCTCGAATATATGGGGTGATTCTTCCTGCTTTTCTCCTGTTCTCGTACACGTCCTACCTCTCGAGGCGAGGCCCGGGGTTTACTGGACCCTTTCCTCGCTGCTGGGACTGGCAGAGGCGGCTCTCGTCCCGGGATACTCGCGTACATAATAGCCTGGATAATCATACCGAGGAACCCGGGGCATAAGTGGAAGGATTGAGGGTCCCTGGTCTGGGACTGGTATTTATTTCACTATTGAATAGTGGTTAAGGACCGAAAACTTTAAATACCATTGATACATAAAATAACATAAGGTCACTAAAAATTAGTGACACCCTCATTGTTTGGGGAGGGTCAAGTCATTCCCAAAGGTTTGGTGTGTGTGGAGGGCGTACCCCAGCCCGCGGGGCTGGGATGCTCCCATTTCCAACCCACATCCCGACGGCAGTTGTCTGCCAATCTATAGGTGACAAAAGTATGTTAAATCCATTTGAAAAAAAGGTTAGGAATAGACGAGGAATCGTTAGATATGGGTAAAGCAGAATGTGATGGTAATGGACATGGGTATAGAGTAGTTAAGGATTTTCCCTATTTGGATCGTTTAAAGGGTCTTGATCATATTCCAAGATATGAATACGAGGGGGTACCAGAAGGTTTTGAGAGAAGAGAGGATGTTATAAAAAAACTATTTGAGCTTCGGTCGGGCAATAGATTAATAATGTCATGCGACGAATACAGACCGGATTGTTATACTTTTGATATTTTAATTGTTCCAAAAGGCATAGAGTATAAAAGAGATGAGTATTGGAATTGGTTTGATGACGATAATCCCGGGTTAATTAAAGGGGACGGATCTATAGAGGGGCTTAGAGAAGCCTATAGATATCTTAAGGATGAAGTAATACCAACTCTGCGTAGAGCTGGGGCTAAAGAGTTATGGGTTAGCACATCTGAAAAGAAGCGATCTAGAGCTTTTTCTTATGTAAAAAGATTAGGATTTGAGCCCATGATTGAAATTCAACGAGATGACGGCGGTCGCATAACATACCAGGGAGACCCTGAGTATGTTTACATATTTGAACATGACTAATTGATAAAAGCTCCCAAAACACCCCATCGTCCTGTGAATTACTGACCCATTAATAGAGCAAAAAATGAGTCAGCTAACCCTATTAGTTGCAGTCTTCCCATAGAACAATGAGATGATTGCATGAAAAGGGAGGACAAGATATTGGGAGGGGTGTGTGGGGGCATCGGGGAGTACCTGGGGATAGACCTGTGAGAGTGAGGCTCATCTGCCTGGTGGCGATATTTGTGTGGGGGACCGGGGTACTCGCATGGATCATATCACCCAATGAAGCACCCTTTCCGCCAGCAATATTTGTGTCGTTTTCATTGATTTCAGCCAAATTTCTAGCAAATTTAGGCCCCATATTGATAATTGAACAGTAGCTTAAAATGATTATTTTACTCTCGAATTGGATATGATAAGGCTCTCAAACAAAATAATCCTAGAGCAGGAGTTGCTTGTCTACGACTCATATCACTATAATACAGAAAAAATGAAGATACTCATGGCTCTTGGAATTGTAAACGAGATTGAAATCAAGAAAGATTATGTGGTAATATAGAAATTATAGTGGCAGCGACCTGGGTTTCCCACTCTATGCAGAGCAGTACACCCCAGACCGCGGGGGAGCTTAACTTCCGTGTTCGGATTTCCCCACCAATTACCGGATTCTCGGTCAAGCCCTTTTCCGAAAGGCTTGGGTGTATGGGAACGGGTGAACCTCCCCGCTTTGGCCGCCTTTTTCTTATTGGGGGAGGGATTTAAAAAGCTTTTTGCGAAGCCGCGGCTGGGTAGGGGAAAAATGAAAAAAAAATGGAGCGGGCCTACTGTCTCTTGGTTATATCGTAGACCTCTCTCAGCGCGACAAGCAGTGCCGCGCCCGCCACGAAGGCAATGAAGTGGTTCAGTATTGCCTGTAGGAACTCCGTGGATGGTATTGCCGCAAGGGCAGAGCCCACCAGCAACAGGGCAACCGTTGCGAGGAGGAAGTTTTGCACTTCCTTACCCGTCACGTTCAGTCCTCCCACCACTAGCCCGAGAACCACCAGGGCCGCGATTCCCATGTCGCCAACGTTCATGAATCCGGCAGCCACCGATATTATCAGGCCGATGTAGAAGGCTATCCTTCCCAGCTTTTCCGTGTTCATGGTATATAATTGGGCAGTGGGGGTAATAAAGGCGTTTTTTGGTCCGGAAAGGCCTTTTTATTTGGGCCAGGACAATGTTTAAGCGGTTGGATGGCGAAGGGCAAGGTCCGTAGGAGTTCGAGGATAATAAAGCTCTGCTCTGTGGTTGATGGGGGGGAATGCTGCATCTTCTGCGACAGGCCGCACAGTGGGCATATTGTCTCGGAATTCGACGGGGACTTCTCCGAGGTCTTCAAGGGTCTCGCGATAAGCGTGTGCGAGAGCTGCAGGAAGCACAGGACGAGGTCGCTCGCCACCGTGATGCAGAAGTATTTCGACTGACCGGGGGATGGGCCCACTGGGATTCGAACCCAGGACACCTCGGTTAAGAGCTTCACCGCTTTCTTGTCTGAAGGCACGAGTGCTCTAACCAGACTGAGCTATGGGCCCGCGTCCTTTTAAGACTTTAATAAGATTATTGTTAGTTATTAAAATAAATAGGTGGATGCTCTTGAAGGAAAAGATCAATGAAGGGAAGGATTTGAAGGCTGCCATGCCGGAAGTGAACATAGGCATGGTGGGGCACGTGGATCACGGGAAGACCACACTCACCGAGGCGCTTACCGGGAAGTGGACGGACACCCACTCCGAGGAGGTGAAGAGGGGGATAACCATAAGGCTCGGGTACGCTGACGCGCGCTTCTACAAGTGCTCCTGCGGGGGCCACGGCACGAGCGAGATCTGCGCGAAATGCGGGAAGAAGGGGAATCTGCTCAGGGCTGTGTCGTTTGTGGACGCACCAGGGCACGAGACGCTCATGACCACAGTGCTATCGGGCTCGGCCATAATGGACGGGGCGCTTCTTGTGGTTTCTGCGGGGGAGAAATGCCCGCAGCCCCAGACACGCGAGCACCTGCAGGCGCTCGAGATCGCGGGAATAAGGAAGGTGGTGGTGGTGCAGAACAAGATAGACGTGGTTTCCAGGGAGGAGGCGCTTGAGAATCATAAAGAGATAAAGGAGTTCCTGAAGGGGGGGATCGCGGAGGACTCGCCGATCGTTCCTGTCTCGGCCCAGCACGGGATAAACATCGACATGCTGATCGAGACCATCGAGAACGTGATACCCACGCCCGGGAGGGACGAAAAGAAGCCTCCCAGGATGCTCATCGCGAGGAGCTTTGACGTGAACAGGCCCGGGACGGACATAGGGAAGCTCAGCGGAGGCGTGTTGGGCGGGAGCATCGTGCAGGGAGTTCTCAGGAAGGGGGATGAGATCGAGGTGAGGCCGGGGATAAGGCTGAAGGACGGGTTCGTGCCGGCAAAGACCAGGATAATTGGGATGCATAAAGGGGGTGTCTCGGTGGACGTGGCAGGGCCCGGAGGCCTGCTCGGGGTCTCCACCGGGCTGGACCCATACTACACGAAGCTGGACAGCCTCGTGGGGAACGTCCTCGGGAAGGGGGACATGCCGCCCGTCCTGGAGAGCGTGGAGTTCAGGCCGCACATAATGGAGAGGGTGGTGGGCAGTAAGGAGGAGGTGAACGTGGATCCCATCAGGCCCGGGGACGTGCTCATGATCACGGCTGGGATATCCAGGACAGTCGGGGCAGTGGAGTCCGCGGGAGGGACGGTGAAGGCGAAGCTCAGGATACCCATATGCGCCGGGAAGGGGGACAAGCTTGCCGTCTCGAGACAGGTGCAGGGCAGATGGCGGTTAATTGGGTGGGGAGAGGTCGCCTGAGCTCTCAGTGGACGTCCACTGATATCAGGATCTGGTCGCCGTTCTTCGGCACGTAATCCCTGAACCGGAATTCAGGGAGTCCGTTCACGAACATCCTCATCTCCTCGTTGCAGTACTGGAAGAGGCAGTTCTGGGTAAAGCGGACGCCCCAGGCATCGAAGAACTTCCCGAGTGTCCGCTCCTCCGGAGGCACCATGGGGGTGGTTATTATCCGCCCGTCCACTGCCAGCAGGCCGAGTTTGCCCGCGCCCTCGGGCAGGTGGATTTCCTTGCCGTTCACCTGGATGGAGAGTGTGGATGACACCTGCTCATTGTGAATGAACCGGGCTACCAGAGCCGCGGAAAGCAGCAGGCTGAGGATGGCGAGCATCACGATGAGCTTCATAAAGCTTTATTTGGGTTTTTCGGAATATATTAAGGATGGGAGCTTCGGGGGAGGGGTTCAGCGGAATAAGCATGAGGGAGAGGGCCGAGAGGTTCCTGTACGGGATCGTTTTCTTCTCGGCCGGGATCTGGCTCTGGGCCTTCGTCATTGTCAACGGGTTCCCGCTCGCCTTCAGGCTGTACGCGTTCGTACCCTTTTACGCCGGGTTCCTCGGGATAGGCCAGGGGCTCAGGGGGTTCTGCCTGCACAGGTACGGGAGGTATGAGAAGAGGATGAGGGGGAAGCCCCTCTGGAAGAGGAGGGTGAGGAGGCACAGGAGGACCGCCCTTCTCCTGCACGCGGCTTCAATCGGGTGCGCCGCGGTGGCGACGGCGGCGTTCATGCTGGCAGAGGTCTAGAGCCTCTTCCGGATTTCCTCCTGCATCTTGCTGAATGTGCGCTCGAGGGTGAGTGGGTGGATGTTGCAGAGGGTCTCCCTCTCGCTGAAGAGTATGGCGAGCTCGCGCACGCATTTTTTGGCGTCTTCCAGGGCGCTGGCGGCCTTTTCCCATATGTGTTTCGGTGGGGGATTCTTCTTGGATTCCGAGAGTATCTTCCTGTAGAGGAGGTCGAGGTTCTTCCCGAGCTTCTCTAGCCCGTCCACGAGGAGGAGGTCGTACCGGATTATCTTCCGGAGGATGTAGGGTGGGATGTCCCTCCACTCGCAGTGGCGTATCTTTATCTCGTCAGAGAAGATGTCGAGCTCGTCCCTTATCCTGTCCGCCAGGGGGAGTATCCCCTCGCCCTTGTGGAGGGTGTAGGCCAGGCTGGATATCGAGAAGAGGAGGT
>CAZMBQ010000045.1:0-6101 GCA_964564705.1 uncultured archaeon | reverse complement strand
TGCTGCCTGCAGGGGCAAGGGTGGGAAAGGGTGAGGGACGCGCTCAGGGGGGTGGGGGCTCCAGTGACTGCCAAGGAACTGGGAGTCGGGAAGGAGGCGGTCATGGAAGCGCTGCTCAGGGCAGGGGGGGTGAGGGACAGGCACACCATACTCAGGGAGAAGCCGCTGGACAGGGGAAAGGCGGAGGAGCTCTGCAGGAGGACAGGGGTGGCTGACTGACCCATTTAAAAATGCTGCCGACATAAAGGTTTCTGTATGCTGCCCGAACTCCAGGGGAAGGAGCAGATAGAGAGGGAATTCGCCGAGGTCTGTAGGAAGCTCGGGGTTAAGGATCCAAGGAAGGCCAGGGACCTCGTGATTTATGAGTTGACTGATGGGACCAGGACATCCACCTCACTGAAGGGGAGCGACGCGTACGTTGACGGGGGGTTCTTCATCATGAGGATGGCCCACATGCTGAACGCCCTGGGCGCAAAGGCGTTTTACGTTCTCACCACGGGTAGGAATCACAGGATAAGGGACAACTATGGTGTCATAATGGACGCGCTCCTGAGGGAGGTGGACATATACAGGGAGTTCGCGAAGAAGGTGGGCATAAGGCTGATGTTCCTTGGGGACATGGACGGGATAGAGCACCCGAGGGCAGGAGAGTTCAGGAAGCGGCTCAGGGAGCTGGAGAAGCTGACCAGCGGTAACACGGGTCTGGTTCTGTACGTGCTGATAGACTATTCCTCGTGGTGGGCGTCATCTTCCAAGAGACTGGAAGGGCTCCCTGGAGCAAACATAATCGTGAAGCACACCAAGGGGCAGATAAACGAGGGCCTCTGGCTTCCCGGTAAGCTGCATGGGAACAGCTTCGTGTATGTGCAGAACGCCTCGAGCAGCCGGAACTGGTCTGACAGGGACATCCTCTACCTCATTGGAGCGTCGCTCCGGAGCATGGTGCTCCACCAGGGTCTCCAGTACGGGAAGAGCTATTCGGAGGGGGAGGCAGGGGAAATCAGGAAGGAAAGGGAGGAGAAGCTCAGCATGGTGCACAGGCAGCTCGAGAAGCCGTTCGGGAAGAGGATAGTGATGTTCTCCCAAACCGGGCCTGAGATTTACGAGTTTTAGTTCAGAGGCTGCCCAGGACAAAGCCGAGGAAGACGAGGAACACGGCCGCCTTTATCAGCTTCTCTGCCTTTGTGGAGGGCATGAGGGCGGCGGTTATGCAGGCGAGCACGGCAGGTACTGCGCCTGCCAGGTATAATGGGCTGAAAAGCGGTAGTGGGAGGAGCAGGAGGACGCAGCCGAGGTAGAGGAGCGCGAACGCGATCAGCCTGGAGGTTCTTTCCCCCATCACTATGGGGAGGGTGGAAGCGCCTATCTTCCTGTCGCCCGGCACGTCCCGGATGTCCTTCAGAATTTCCCTGCTCATCGTACCGAGGAATGCTATCAGGGCGAGGGCAAATATCGGGAGACCGGGAAGCCCCTGGATGAGTCCTGCGGCCAGGAAGGCCGAGGCGCCGAGGTAGCTGACCGCGGCGTTTCCGAGGAGGGGGGTCTTCTTGAGCTTCCAGGCATAAAAGGAGGAGACCGCAACGTTCAGGAGGGCTATCGCGAGGAAGGGTATGCCCACCAGGAAGGAGAGAACAAGGCCTGCAACGTTCAGGAGAGCGGAGTATCGGAGAGCGTCTCTTGGGCGGAGCTTTCCGGAAGGGAGGGGACGGTGGAGGTTGCTCACCCTGTCGGTCTCTATGTCGAAGTAGTCGTTCACTGCGTTGCCCGCACCCGTTATCAGGAAGGCCGCGGCGGCCGCGAGCAGGACCAGGACAGGGTCGGTCACGCCCGAGACCACGCTGCCAACCAGTATCGCGAGGATGCTCATCAGGCAGACAGAGGGCCTCGTGAGCCGGAGGTACGGGTTCATGCACCTTATTTTCCGCGGGGAAATAAAAAGCCCGCTCAGGTCAATTATGAAAGAATCCATAGGGGGGATTTAAATATTCCTTCGGACATACTTGGTATGTGTATTGGGATGGAAAATTTTTCCATTTTTGGGGTTGAGGGGCAAAAGGTTCTCACGGAAAGGCTCGTGAACAGTGCCATAAAGAGGATGAGGCTTGACCAGGCGATCCTGGTCTCGGAGAACAGGGAGATGGCAGAGGCGTTCACCAACTTCTTCCTTTCCCTCATGGAGTGCTGGGGTGAGTGCAGGGAAGAGGGTGTTTCAAGCTTTTAAAAACTGCGGACAATTATTTTCATGGGGTTCGGCAGATGGGCCGTTTATTCGGCCCTACTCGCTATTGAACTTTATATGCCCGGCTGCCACACGCCGGAAGGAAGGATTCGCATCCGCGATCCCCACTCGAGTTCTTATACTATCTCCAAGCCGCTCGCAGGCGAGATAGAGGCAATGGAATGGCAGAGGGCGAGGGATATGATGGCCCCGCCGGCGCAGCACGTCTACCACCACAACATTCTCTCGCCCGAGGAGGCGGAGCTTCTCAGGAAGCAGGGGGAAAAGATTGACAGCGACAGGTACTGGGAGTCAGTGGACAGGTTCAGCGGAGCGCTCGAGGGAATGGGGGACAGCTTCCTGGAGAGCATGGAGAGGACTTCGGAGACGATCGACAGGATCGGGGGCTCCACCCGGAGGGGCTCGGGCTACCTCTGGGACGCGAATAGGAGGAAGGATTAGGTGGGCTTAATGGGAAGGAAGTCCGGCTCCTCAAGGCTTGGTTTGCTGGGGATTTTCCTGTATCCTACCATCGCGCTTTCCGGCTGCGTGACCGACAAGGAGATCAGGGTGAATTCGAACCCTCCGGGGGCGGAGGTGGCGGTGAACCTGAACGGGACGTGGCGTGGGTACGGTGCGACGCCTGCCATGGTAGAATACTATGCATGGCACGCAGAGAATTACGGGGGCAGGGTCGTGGTTAGCAGGGAAGGCTATTACCCCGAATCTGAGGAGTTCATTCCGGGATTGGCTCCGAAAAGCATGGAGATGGATTTCGATCTCGAGCCGCTGCCAGCGTATGCGTTCAGCATAGAGAGCGACCCTCCGGGAGCGCTGGTGGAGGCTTACAGGGAAGTCTGGGATTTTTCCCCGGCCCAGGGGAGGAGGGTACGCACCGGAAGGTTCGGTTGGGTCGCACTGGGGGAGACCCCGCTTGAGGGGAGGATGCTCGAGACCCCGGACGGGATAGTCACTGTGAGACTCTCGAAGCCCGGTTTCGTGGAGAGGGCGTTCAACCTCCCGCTCGGGCCCGAAAAATACGAGCTGGAGCTGGACGAGGAGTGAGTGGATGGCAAAGACGGGAAACGCTTACAGGAGCGCGGTCATGGCTGCTGCCTTGCTGGCTGCCGTGCCCGGCTGCAGAGGTCCGAGGACAATCTCGATCGAAACCGTTCCGGAAGGGGCAGCGGTCAGCATATACCAGGACAGGGAGCTCGGGGGGATCGGGAGGAGGAGCAGGCTGCCGGTCGGGGAGTGGGTGTACATGGGTCAGAGCCCTGTGGCGGATTTCGAGTACGTGAGCGGCAACTCGTTCATGGGGGCAGCGATCGCGTACACGCTCAGCCTACCCACCATCGTGCCTCCGATACTTTTCGCGTGTGGCACGAGCAACAATCCCAAATACTATGTGCGGGTGAGGAAAAGAGGATACCACCCGCTGGACTCGAGCTTCGTGATGGAGGATGCCCCTTCGGACGCGGAGTTCACGCTCAGGCTGCACCCGCTTGAAAGGTATTCGTTCAACCTGGAATCTGTTCCGAGCGGGGCAATGGTGGAGGTGTACGATGAGGTCAAGCAGTTCAGCCCTGTCGCAAATGACTGGGAGTCCACGGGAAGGTTTGACTTCATTTATGCGGGAAGGACGCCGCTGAGGCTTGAGGACTATATGGACGAGGGGGACGGCCTCCTGACAGTGAGGCTCTCGAAGCGCGGGCATGAGGACAGGATACTGGACCTTCCGCTCGGGAGGGACGAGTACGCAGTGGAGCTGGATCCCCGCAACTGACTCACGGATGCTCGAGGGAGGAAGCATAGCGCTGCATCAGGAACATCAGGTTTTGGGATTCTTCCTGGCCCAGTCCGGTAGTGAAGGCAGTGCGGTAGGAGCGGAGGGTCCGTATGTCGCGCCTGTAGCGCCTCAATTCAGGGCCGTCCCTGCCCGAGCTTTCGAGTATCGAGAGGTAGTGTTCTGCGCTTTCCACTGCCTGATCGAAGAGGGCAGCGTCCCCGCGGACGGAGGGGGGGCCGCGGTGCGCATAGGACGGGGCCTGGGAAGGGTGGGTGAAGGCGAGCGTGAGGCTTGCGGCAGAGGCGAACGCCGCCCTTTTCCTGGCGCTTCCGGGATGGAGCATCGCCTCGCGGGCTATCGCGTCGTACTCCCTCACGAACCCGTCAAAGGGGAGGGAGAACAGCCGGGACTGGGTCCTGGCCGCCTCTTTCCAGTAGTCCGGGCTGGGTTCTGGAGGGAAGGCCGGTAGCAGCGCAGAGGAGAGGAACAGCAGGTAGCTGACCTTGTCGTGGAGAGTGGAGGAGCGTTTCAAGGCAGAGCGCCTGAGGCTCCCGTACGTCTCGAAGAACCCTTCCATGCCTGCCTCGCCGAGGGCTTCCCTGAGGGCCCGGTCTGTCCGCGCTTCCGCAATGTTCTCGAGTGTCCCAAGGACGAGGGCGCTTCCCTTCTCGACGGACAGGGGGCCGTACACGCCCCCGAACATCTGCTTCGCAAAGGCCGCATCCCTCACCCAATCCGAAAGGGGATCGCTGCCGAGTTCTGTCTCCAGGCCAGTGGCCCCCTCGAGCAGTTGCTTCTCCAGGAATTCACTGAACGCGGAGCCGCCGCCGTAGTAGCGGGAGAGGAAGGCAGCGGCGGCGTATATCCTCGTCTCTGCCGCCACGATGCGCTGACCCACTTTCCGGGCAAAGCCGTATGTCCTCGAGAGGGGAGGGTCATGCTTCGCGGAGCTGACCAGCTCCGCAATCTTCCCGAGTTCCAGGGCAGATGCCTCCATCTCGGAGTACATGACTTTTTTCAGCTGCTCTTCAGTGGGAGGGGCTTCGAGGCCGTAGTGTGAGGCCATCTCATCCTTCACTTCGCCGAGGAGATCCAAGCAGGCCCGCTGGGCGGCTGCCAAGGCGGCCTTCTCCAGTGTCACCGCGGAGCCTAGGACGCCTAATGCGAGGGTGGAGACGAGAGCGCCGGTGACCGGCCTTGCGGCCTCGAGCACAGTCTCGGCAGGGGACGCTGCACTGACTGCCCCGAGCAGGGCCTGCTCCCTCTGGAGGAGCTCGCGCTCCAGGCCTTCGCGGAACCTCCTGGTGTAGTCGGCCGTGAAAGAGGCCTGGAGGGCCTTGCTGGTGCTGCCCACGGCAGCGCCTTCACTGTCCGTGATGAGCCAGGGGCTCGTGACAGAGAAATCCTCCGGGGAGGGGTTTTCGGGTATTTTGGGGTCCGCTGCAAAGAGGGGGTAGGCTCGGTAGGCTTCGGTGCCCACTATAACGGTCGTGTATTCTGGACTGATGCGGAAGCGCTCCCTGAAGTCGGGGTCGTTCGCTATGTAGAGGATGTCCTGTGTCTGGGCGGGCTCCTCGAGCGGAGCCGCTTCTGTCCCGGGGGAGAGGGCGAAGGCAGGGAGGAGGTAGAGTCCCTTGGAAGAGGGGAGGGTCATGCCCAATTATTCGCGCGGCAGGGTTAAATCATTTCCGACTGTAAAGCGGATTTATATTCCATTGCCTCCAAATATAGGGCATGGAATTCTCCATAAGGATGCTGGTCGTGCTTGTGATGGCGCTCATCGTTTTTGTGATAGTGGTGTTCATGGCCGGGGGGCTGAGTGGGGAATCGATTGACCTCATAAAATGGTTTACCGACTCGCTGAAGGGGAGCACTGGCCTGGACTTTGGGGGCTCGAAATAACCGCACTGACCGGCAACAGTTTAATATTGCGACCGACAATAATAAGGCATGAGTATTACCATTAACGAGCTCTTTTCCATACTGAGCCTGCTTGTGGTGGCCGTGATAATATTCTTTGTTGCGTCGGCAATCTGTTTCATACCGAAGATGCCCGCCCGGTGCTGCATAAAGTAGACGGTAAAGACAAGATAA
>CAZMBQ010000044.1:0-6126 GCA_964564705.1 uncultured archaeon | reverse complement strand
GACCGGGTCCAGGAGCTTGCATTTGAAGAGGTAGATGCGCTCCACGGTGTGGGCAAGGCTTGCGGAATTGACCGTTGCGAGGACCCTCACCCTTGACCAAGTTATGTCGTCTGGGTCGTGGACTATTGAGAGCTGCCTGTTGGCGAGGTTCTTCGGGGAGATGTCAGCCGTCTCCTGGACCGCGCCGTTGAAGAATATGTTCACCTGGACCGCGGAGGCGAGGGGCATGGTCGCTATCAGCACTGAGAAGACCGCTGCCAGGGCGGGTAACAGGATTTTCTTCATAACTGGTCATGGCTCCTTATGCAGGGGATTGTTTCATCATCGTCGACGGGCGCTTCGGACACGGGTCCTATGCCGCATTGCTCCATCATTTCAGTGAATGCGAAGCCCTTGTCGGTCAGCTCCTCCAGGTCCTCTGCCTGGCTGAGCTGGGAGAACTGGTAGTTGGTGGGAACGTAGACGTTCAGCTCCTCCAGGTCCTCGCTGAAGTCGTAAAGTAGCTCCACCTGGCCGAATGCCTGCCTGAACTCGTCGTCCATCAGGACCGCGAGGAGGGAGTATTCGCCGGCAGGCACCTGGGTGAGTATTCCGGAACCGTCGAAGACAAAGCTGTATGGCTTGCCGGTGAACGACCTCAGGGTAAGCATCACCTTCTTCCCTGGGGGGAGCGTTTCGATACTGTCTATCTCGTAGGTCGAGGAGTAATCAAGTAAGTTGACCTGGTAGAAGTTCACCTTGGCGTTCAGCGTCCTGGGGACAGTGGTCTGGAAGCTTCCGAGCTCCGTGGGAGCGAGCGTCTGGGAGTATATCTCGTGGCCTGGCTTAATCACCTGGAGGGATCCGCGACCGCATGGGATGGGTGCCCGGAGGGAACCCGAAGAGTCGGTCTTGCCGATTTGGCATCCGAGGAAATAGACGCTTGCGCCTTCAACAGGGGAACCCGAGAGGTCGGTCACTGATATGCTCGAGGAGCACTTGGTGTCTGCGCAGAGCAGGGCCTGGAGTTCCTGTGCCCGTACCGCTTCCTGGGTCCATTCGCCCGGGGAGTTGCCGTTTATGAAGACTTCGTGGGCGAAATGGAAACTGTTTCCGGTTAGGGGGTCCTTTGCCCTCACCACCACCGGGAACCTCATGTAATAGTTGACGTAGACCGGGTCAGAGACGCAGACGCCTGTCATTGGTATGGGCTTTGCGACTGCTGAGATCGGGTTGGGAGTGAAGTAGAAGGAGCCTGGCTCCAGCTCAAAGCCGTCAGGAAGGTGGAAGGAGACCTCTATTCCCGAGTGGGTGTTGCCGTTGAACTGGGGTATTATGTACTTGGAGTATGATGTTATGTCTCCCACGTTGAAGGGAGCCTTGCCGGGCATGTACGTGTGGGCGAGGGTGACTGCTATCCTGTCCTCGGCCTCTGGCTTTATGTCGTCCCATGTCCTGAAGACGAACTCTCCGCACCTCGTCAGGGCGAAGAAGAAGGGTGTGGTATGGGCCCCGTTCTCTATTGGGGAGGAGAACATGCTTGCGAGGATGAAGTATTCCAGGTATCGGTCGCCTGACTGGGCTGTAGTGAACTCCTCGGCAAAGTCCATTATGTCACCGAAGCGGGTGAGTATCTCCACATCATAGATAGGATTGACGGGGTTGTTGTTGAGTGTGGCCGGAAGGTTGACTTTTATAATTGCTTTGTTTTCAAGGAAGTCTGCCTCAACGGAGGCCCGGCCGAGTTCTATTTCGCCGGAGAGTCCGGAAACGAAACTGTCCTTGTTCTCGTTGATGAACTCCTCGAGCATCCTGACGAAGTTTTCCTTGGTGGGAGGTACCTGGGACTGGCCGCTTTTCTGCCAGTAGGGAACCTGCTTCCCGAGGAATATTATTTCGCCCGCCGGCTCCTCGTAGCCGCCGTTTGTGCCGAGGGCCCTCATGGTCTCATGGGCTCCGGACCTTATGAGGTTTTCCAGGGAGTCCCTTATGGACTGCTGCTCGCGCGTTACTGGTTGCGTTGAAGAAGGCTGCTGGGTCGCCAGAAGTATGGCAACCACGGCCACTATCATTATGCCGAGAATCGCGATTATCTCTGCCTGCCCCTTCCTCATATAGTTAATATTGTCTGTAGGTGCTTTTATATTTATATCCAGTTTACATATTTGTCTTATGTTTGGGGGGATTTTCAGGCGGAAGCCAAAGGAGCGCGAAGTCCGGAAAAGACCGGGGAAGAGGAAATCAGAGCTGTCCGGACTTGGAAAGAAGCTGGACAATCTGAGCACAAAGGAGGATGTCGAGAGAATAATAAAAGAAGTGGCGGCTTCGAGGGACGCTGTCATTAGCGAAGTGGGAAAGATTCCTGATTCGGTTTCCTCCATACTCGCGGATCAGATAACCTCCCCCATAAAGGACTTCATCTCGTCCGAGCTGGAACACAGGGAGCCCAGGCAGTTAAGCATCAATCAAGCAGTTAAGCAGGAAGACGTCAAGCAGTTAAGCAGTAATCAAGCAGTTAAGCAGAAAAGGAGTATTGAGGAGGTCGTGGGTGAGATGAGGCAGAAGCTCGAGATGCTTTCCCAGAGACACTTGAAGGTGCTGAATGTGCTCGTTCAGAACAGGGATTCCTGGCTTGATTATGAGGAGATAGGCAGGGAATGCAGCCCGCAGCTTACTGGTTCCTGTATCAGGGGGTATGTTGCCGATCTCATCAATTCTTACAGCATTCCCATAGTGAAAAAGAACTTCGGGAGAAAGAGCAAAGTGAGGGTTTCTGACAAGGCAATCAAGCATTTAGCCATAACAAAGCTGGTTGATTAAGCAGCAATCAAGCAATATTAAGCAGTTGGGTTAAGCGATTAAGCAGTTTTAAGCAGATGGGCCATTCCCGCCTGGTTCGCTTTCAAGCGCGGACTCAAGGGTCCTCCTGGAGACCATTAGCCTCGCGTTCATCATGTAGGGGGTCTCTCCAAGGACCTTCTGTATCCGCTGATTGGCAGTTATCTTCTCTGACTTCTCCTCCCTGAGGGAAGAGTCCCCTATTTCAACGGAGTGGGGAAGGCCTTCGGGAAGTGAGACAAAGCTCTCGGACTCCACCAGGATAAGGTAGCGGAAACCCTGCCTTATGTCGGCAAACCTGGACATGTGAGACTCAACTTCCTGTTCTGCGAGGGTGAAACAATCCTGGCCCGAACCGCAGATGTGGGTGGGAGAGAGGAAGGAGCATGCAAGGAGGTCTGAAACGGTCTTGCATGCAGGGTCTGTGTATCCAGTGTCTGTCTTGAGGACCGAGGAGAGCAGCCTGTGGACGTATAGGTTCGTGTATTCTGACTGTGAAACTGTTTCAGCGAGGGAGAGTAGGAATATGCTGGTGCCTGCGAATATTATTATCACAAAAAGTATGAAGACCATTGTCGTCTGCCCTTTGAGTTTATTCAGCATATATACCCACCCTGAGGAGTCCTATGTCGACTGCAGAGAGCGGACCCGAGGGTCCTGAATGGTCGGCGTTCCTGTAAACGTTCACAGGCACGTCAAAGGATATGAAACGCTTCTCCTTCATGCAGAAGGCCCAGTAATTGCATGAGGGATAGGTGTCGCGGGAGCAGGGAACTGTTCCAGCGGCGTCAAAGGCGCTGATTTCTATGAAGAAGTCGCTTCCGAATATCTCCTCGAGCCTGGAGCAGGGATCTTCAAGGGTCGCCAGGGAAGTGAGCTTGGCATCATCCAGCATCCCGTCCTCCTTCACGAATAATGGGTGCGTGGTTGCAAGGCTGGCGAGCTGGAGGGCGCGTGTGGTCTTGCTGCTCTGTTTTTCAATGGAGAACTGGGCCACCTGGAAGCCGAACAGGAAGAACATTATTGCTATGAGGACCACTATTATGAAGAAGGTGAGGACTATGTATTCCATCATGCCTGTCTGGGCTTTTTTCCCGGTAAGCATCAGTAGTCGCACCCCCTTTCCACCAGGGTTTCGTGCTCTGACTTTGCCTCCCTGAGGAGGGCCAGCAGGTTCCTTGATGTCTCCTGGCTGACGTAATATCCCTCATCCAGCAGCAGCGCCTCGAGCGAGCGCATCGTGTCCAGGAAGTCCGCCAATACGGCCTGGCATTCCGAGCCAGGGGTGTGCTCCTCTTCGAGAAGCAGGGCCCTGTTGGCCATTATGGCGGCTGCCAGCGCGACTTCCTTCCGGAAAGCGTCGTTCTTGTACTTGTGGAGGGACTTCCCTGAATTCCCGTATATGTCCTTCCCGGGACCCCCTATTATAGCGGCGACTATGTCCAGCGGGTCCTTGTACAGCATCGTTTCGCCTGAGCGGAGGCTTATGGTTCCGATTCCGTCCGGGTCAGGGGGGGTGAGGCAAATGCCCCTGGATTCGGAGGCGCATTCGCGGGCAACCGTAACCAGTATCGCGTCCGGGGGGAGATCGGCGGTGCATGGATTGACTGGCCCGGGAGGGGAAGCGAGTCCGCGGAGGAAATCGTCCTTCTCGCAGAAGTCCGAGCCGCACAACCTTTCCTGAACAGACTGGCCGTCGCAGAAGCCGAAGGTTATCGCTGGTTCGAAGAACTCGGAATCGGGGAGGAACCCCACTATGCCGCTTATCAGGTCCCAATCCTGGACTGCCGGGTTGAACAGCACCCGCGTCCTTGGCAGGGCTTCCACGAACCGAAATTCCCACCAGCCCATGTCGAGCGAGCCACTGTATATCAGGACCTCGCCGCCTATCCTGGGGAATAGGGGAAAGTGCAGGGGGGTCTTTCCCGCGGACGAGACCAGGCCCCCCGGCTCAGTGGCGTCGAAGGTGATCGTGAAATCCTTCCCTGCGAAATCTGTGAAGCTGACCGAGTTGCCCGTTGAATATACGTCCCCGCTCGTCTTGAGGAAGTTGCTGGTTATCTCGGCCTTCTGGGAGCTTTCGCTCAGCCCGGTGTAGGCGCCCAGGAAGTAGATTATGGCGAAGAGTATGAAGGCGGATATTACCAGGCCGAATATCAGCCTGAACATCTGGTAGAGGGATATCATTATTATTGTTTTATCAGAGGGGGCTTATATCTACGGACGGACCCGAGTTCTCGAAGAAGAGCGTCACTCCCTGGACAGCACAGAAGCTTTTCGAGGGGCGGAGGTATTCGATCGTGTATCCCTCCCCTGCGGTGCTTCCGCAGTAGCGTATCCAGAGGTTAGAGCCGCGGTAGGGAGAGAGGGGGTCTGTTAGAAGCTCCTGCACTATCCGATCCGGGTTCCATGTCATCGAGGTGTCCGTGTAGGGGACCACCTTCTCCGGGCTTTCGGGATTCAGGAAGCACAGCTTGGTGTCTGCGGGTATCGGGAGCTCGTAAGTCTTGCTCGAGCCTTTCGAGAGCAGGAAGACCTCCTCTGCAAGGGACTCCACGTCATTGATCGCCTTGTTGGTCTGGGCATTGCTGCCGAAGCAGAAGAAATCCTGTATCTGCCCCATGCCCAAGGCGAGTATCGCGCCTATCATTATGATCGTGAAGATCATCGCAAAGACCATTCCAGTGTCCAAGAAAACCACTCCTTGATTATTCGTGGCGGATAAATATATTTACCTTACCGTGCTGAATGAGAAGGTCGTGGAGTAATAGAGTCCGGTGGATTCCAGTCCGCTGCATTCAGGAGTCTCGCATACCAGGACGCGGAAGAGGTATGTTCCTGGCTCGGTGGGCAGGGCCGCTATTTCCACCACCTCCAGACCGAGCGGCTGCATCACTATCCGGGAGGGGTAGAGGATCCATCCCGAGGTGTCTGGCTCGGGTGAGACCGAAGCGCCTTCGAGGCTGACTGAGAGGAAGAAGTTCTGCCTCGTGCTTTTCCTGTTGACTATCCCGAGTGCGAAGGAACCTGTTTCACCGGGTTTCCATATCATGGTGCCTGGTCCCCGCAGAGCCGCCCTTTTTTCGGAGGAGGCTATCTCTTCCACCAGGTCCTGGATTGTTTCGGGGGATGGCTTGTGGTCGAGGCTGGCAGGGATTGCGGGCCGGGCTTCCAGGCCGGCCATCTTTAAAGTAATGAAGGCCGCGGATATGACGATCAGAAGGACTGCAACGAGTATGGCGGCTTTCCTTTGGCGGGCCATAAGAAGGAGTTATCAGACCAGGCTTATAAGGAGCGGCTGGGCGCTCG
>CAZMBQ010000043.1:0-6236 GCA_964564705.1 uncultured archaeon | reverse complement strand
ACGGCCCTCCGGGCACGGGCAAGACCCTGCTCGCCAAGGCAGTCGCGAACGAGTCAGAGGCGAATTTCATATCCATACGCGGGCCAGAGCTCCTCTCGAAGTGGGTAGGGGAGTCCGAGAAGCACGTGAGGGAGGTCTTCAGGAGGGCGAAGCAGGTCGCCCCGACCATAATATTCTTCGACGAGATGGACTCCCTTGCCCATAGGAGGGGGCTAGAGATGGGTTCTAGGGTGAGTGAGAACGTTGTCTCCACGATCCTAACAGAGATGTCCGGTCTGGAAGACATGCATGACGTGGTCATAATCGCGGCGACCAATAGGCCCGACATAATGGACCCCGCCCTCCTGAGGCCGGGCCGCTTCGACAGACAGATACTCGTCCCGGCCCCGGACGCGGAATCCAGGGAGAATATAATCAAGATACACGTGAAGGGCATGCCCCTGGGGAAGGACATTGATGTGAAGAGGCTTGTCAGGTTGACCGAAGGCTTCTCCGGCGCGGACATAGAGGCTCTGGTAAGGGAGGCAGGGCTGAACGCCCTCAGGGAGAAGATGGACGCCAAGACAGTGGGCAGGAAGCACTTCGAGGAGGCGCTCAAGAAGGCTGCTCCCTCCATAACGAAGGAAATGAGCGACTTCTACTCCAAGATGAACGAGAGGATGAAGGCGGTCGTCACGAAAAAAGAGAGCGAGGAACCGAGCTACGTGGGCTGATAGAAAAATACAAGAATTAAAATAAAAGGTGAAGGGGTTTTACCCCCCTATCCTGAACATCTTCGTCCCGCATTTGGGGCACTCACCCTTCGTCGCGGGCTTTCCGTTCTTGAGCGTTACTTTCTTTTCGTTCTTTATTTCCTGCTTTTTCTTGCACTTCACGCAATATCCTTGTGTCATTCCGAACCTCCTTACTGAACTCTTTTGCAAACGTTCAACTGCGGTTTTGCTTCATTATTCAAGTTCTGTCCTTATAAAGTTTGGAAAGCCGGTTTTGTCGGTTATCACGCCGTTATACCACCGCAGTCCAGGCATTTTAATACTGGTTCCCCCAAATATTCACAATGGCCCTTGACCTTCTCACAAGCTTCGCTCAGCATCTGCTCAGCCAACTCTCGCTCCAGGAAGCCCTCTCCATACTCTACCCGCTTGTGTTCTTCGTCACGGGCATGACAATCTACTCCCTCTTCATCTTCAAGTTCTACAAGTTCATCTCAAGGAAGGACATATTCCGCCTTAGCGGGGAAGCGGAGCCCTCCACCCTCAAGAAGGCGGCTTATGCCCTGGAATACCTCTTCCTCTTCCCGGTGATAGCGTTCGTGTGGTTCGCTGTCGTCTCGGTCCTCCTCTTAGTCCTCTCAGAAGTCCTTAGCATAGGGAACATATTCATGATATCCATGTCCACCCTCGTCACCATAAGGATAACGGCCTACCACAGCGAGGATCTTTCAAGGGACATAGCCAAGCTCATACCATTCGCCCTCCTCGCGGTCTTCCTCCTGGACCTCACCCCCGTGACAGCTGACATCCCTCTGGCGATATTCTCCCAGCTCCGCTCCTCCTGGGAGATGATGGCATACTATTTCGCCTTCCTCGTGGTCCTGGAGTTCGTCTTCAAGATATTCTTCCACGGACGCACGCTCGGGAAGCCCCGCGGCCAAGCCAACTAATTTAAAACCCCGGTTCCAAGTCTAATCATGCCCCTTGCAAAGGCGCCTTTCGAGAAGCTGTTGAAGGAGTCAGCCAAGGACATGCGCGTTTCCGGACCGGCCGCCAGGGAGCTCGCGGGCGCGGCCGAGGAGTTCTCCAGGCAGCTCGCAGTCGAGGCAGCCGAGCTCGCCCTTCATGCTGGCAGGCGAACGATACTGGACTCGGACGTGAAGCTCGCGAGGAAGAGGAGTTCATAGCTTCCTCCTCCTTGTCAAATACTCCCCACCCACCCCCCTACTCATTATCATCACCGTCCTCTTCTTGGGCACATAAATCCTCGTGCACCAGCCGTCCATGTACTCATGCACGTCTGCCCTCTCTGTCCTGAGCGCGTACCCCATCACCCCGAGGCTCTTGTCTCCCTTCCTTCTCGTACTCATGTACGCAAGCGCACCCCTTCCCGTCCCTCCGGGCGGTCTCGCCCCTTCTCTCGCCCTTATTAGCTTCCTGTAGTCCACCGAGAAGAATCTCATCCCCGCCTCGATGTCCAGCTCCCCGTCTGGGGTTATTATCAGGGAGCCGTCTGCCTCGCTCTTCCCGTCCCTGGATATCATCCCCACAAGGCCGTCCAGGACAGCGGCATATTCGTTGAATACGTTAATCTTCCTGGCTTCCTCCAGGCCCATCCTCCTCCGCAGCTGTTCCTTGTCCAGGCCCACACCAGAGTCCTACACCAGCGCGTCCGCAGGACCCACCGCGGCAAAAAGGTGGTAGTGTGGGCTCTCATGCACAGCATCCGACACCTCACAAAAAGCCTGAAAACCCTTCTCCTGAGATCCCTCTTCCTCATGCCCCCCCCCTAAATGTTGTCGGCGAAAAAAATAAATCTTTGCTTCGCCCGTTTAATCGTTAAGTTGACAATTCTTATTTTATATCCCTTTTAATTGATACAAAAAAAGCAGCCGATCCCCCGGACCAGCCACTCCAATGGAGGGATGTCATCCCCACAACAAACAGCAGACAGGGCAGCACCTTTCAGTGTGCCTGCTGATTTCATGACGAAGTCCTCGGACACGAGGACCCTGTGGCCTTCGAGTCACATCCCGTCCCTGAATCTCGGACCTTCAGGGGTCCGCTGGAAGAGGGCGGCATACAAAACCCGAGCATAGGATCCGGTGCCCCCACTGAATAACCCGTTTTGCTGAGGATGAACAGTACATCCTCCGCAGTGATGACCACAATCTCGGCGTTCCTCATCACAATCAGGTAGCTCACCTTTTCGCACAGAAGGGACACTCCTCCGGGAGGCACACGCCGAAATCGAGTGACACGAGCGCGCGGTATTTGGGGTCCGCTTCGCTTCTCCAAGATTCCCGCTCGCTTCCCGGAGGGCGGTGCTCGAAGATGGTCTGAACCCCCACCACTGTGCCGCCCTCCTCCCTCACGGCCCTCACACTCGCCAGGCCGGAAACCACCTCCGCGACGAAATCCTGGACCACGAGGACACTGGCGCCCCTGAGACTGGTGCGCGAGTATTTTTTCCCGTGTATACTCACCCCCCGGGGGCGGCTCTTGGCGTGCCCGGAACTGATGTTGACCTTGTCCAGTGTCCCGAGCGTCAGGGCCACCTTACTTGCGAGCCGGCCATCGTGATTCCCGGACCCGACGACCGCGTCTATTCGCGCGCCTCTCCAAGGAAAGGCGGCGCACAATGCCACGGTCAGCATTGCCCCCAAGTCCCTCAGCAGCGCGTCCATCAGAACGCACCGGTTTGCATGGACGCCACAGGCCGGGACAGAGTGCCCCTCACCCAGGACACCCCTTTCCTCGAGAAGCCTTAGCAGTTCGCTCTCCGTGATCAGGGAAGTCTCGAATTCCCTCATCACAACCTCCTTCCAGCCATGCCTGGCAATCTCGCCCTCGAAAGTCCGAGGGGCAGAATCCTGTCTTCCGCGCGAACCAAGAAGTCTCGGTCCGAATGCGCTACAATGTGGTTTGGGTAAAGAATGATGTTAAGAATAAGGAGCTTATATTTTTAAGCTCAACCCGCCCATATTAAGCAGGTGGAAAGATGCCCTCGGGCAAGAAAAGAAAGCGCGGGAAGATGAAGAGGCACAAACTTAAGAAGAGAAGGAAGAAGATGCGTCACCGCAAGAAGTGAGCCGGGTCCCATGGAAAACGACCTCAACCATGCAAGGATTTCACTCGTGATCCACGCAGCCGCGGCTCTGGCTGTCTCCTACTTGTCCGCCTTCCTGGGAGGGCTCTACGCCGGCCTGGTAGGGATAGTGGTCCTCGTGGCGATTGGCTACCCCCTCGAGAAGTTCGCGGGCAAGCGCGGCTTCAAGTGGTGGCTCGCGAACGGAATCTTCGTCTACCTCTTCCTCTGGTTAGTTGGTTGGACTTACTTCCTTAATGTCGGGATCTGATCTCATCCTTGAGTATGCACACTTGTGGCACACCCACCCATCGCACTTCAGCAGCCTCACCCCCACATCATGGCACTTCTCGCAAACCCCGAACTCCATGTCCACGTCATGCTCAGCCTTTATTCCTATCGGCCTCGTGAACTCGCTTATCATATCCATTCCTCCCTACTTCGCACCCAGGGCATCCCAGCCCTCACATGAGCCTCTCGCAGTTCCTGCACAGCCATTCCCCTTCAGAGAGCAGCAACCCTTCCGAATATTCGCTGCACCCGTCACATATCCCGAACTCCGATTCGTCCTCGATGTCCTCTTCCGGGAACGGCACCTCGTGCCTGTAGAGTTGCCCAGGCTTCTCTGGTTCCTTGGTCACCATGATTCACCCTCTTACCCCTACCTCACACACCCCTCACACAACCATTCGCCCGAGACGCTCTCCAGTCCTTCCGAGTACTCCCCGCACTCGTCGCATATCCCGAACTCCCGGCCAGCGGGGTCCCCCTCCCTCTCAGGAGCCTCAGTTGCCGCTTCAAAGCTCTCCCTCGCGTAACCGAAGGAGAATGCGGAGATGAATCTTTCCGCGAGTCCCGGATCCTGCCTACTCATCCACCCATACACCTCCCTCACGTAGCAGTGCACGCACACCAGCTGCTTCTCGGGCATGAGTTCCCCGGCCCTGATGAATGCCTCCATGTGACTCTTCAGGGCCGTGTCGAGCTTCTGGAACCCCTCCGCGAGCTCGGGTGGGAGCCACTCCTGAATGTGGCCCGATACCCTTTCCAGCCCCAGCGGCATGGTTATGGGCTCCCTACAGAGCATGCAAGTTTCCATTTTCCCACCTGCTTTATGCACAGTGAAAGGGGATATAAAGAAAACCTATTTAGTATATATGTCAATATAAAAGTATATTCGAATATAGAAAGAATAAAAAACATAATCTTTTTAAGCCCAGAAGCCCAGTCACTCTAATGGAGACCAGGAAGATAATAGGGTTCGGCAAATCCACATTCAGCATGACCCTCCCGAAGAAGTGGATAATCAAGAACAAGCTCTCCAAGGGCGACACCGTTTCGATAAGGGAGCTCCCGATGGGAAGGCTCGAGGTGAGCCCTGCCTCCAGGGAAGAGGTCGCGGAGGTCAAGACAATCTCCATCGACATCAACGGCAAACTCCCCAAGGAGATACAGCGCGAGTTCACCGCGGCCTACACCAAAGGCTACTCTGTCATCCACCTTCTGGGGGACCACGATGGCAAGGTCTCCGAGCTAAGGAGGAGGCTACACGAGCTCATAGCAATGGAAATAATGGAGGTCGCTCCAAAGAGGATAACCGCAAACGTCTTCTTCGATGTTTCCACCATATCCCTCCCCAGGATACTCTCGAGGTTAGAACTCACCATACACACGATACTCGGGGAGACCCAGGACATCCTCAGGAAAGGCGACAGCCGGAAGGGCAGATACAAGGAGATAATGGAGAAGAAGAGGGAGATAAGCAGGCAGTCCCTCTTCGCGATAAGGATAATAGTTAACGCCCTCAGGGATCCGGTCTTCGCCTCGAGGATAGGGGAGGAACCACTCAAGCTCGCCCTTGTCTGGCACCTGATAGAGTACATGGAGAAGATATCCGACTACATACTCAACATATCCTTCTACCTCACGTCCACGGACTTCCTCAAGGCCCTCGGGAAAAAGGGGAATTCCGAGCTCCTGGGAATATTCGCCTCAGTCGAGAAGACGTACGAGTCCGCGATGAAGTCCTACAACAAGAACTCCCTCCCCCTCGCGAACCAGGTCTTTGACATGCACACGAAGAACGACAGGCAGCTCTACAACTGCCTCCACCACAACCAGCACCTCTGGACCCCCCTGATAACCAACCACCTCAGGCGCATCTCGAGCAAGAGCAGGGACATAGCCAGGATAACGATAAGCCTGAACACCACCGGCGAAAAGGCCCCTCCCGAAAAGGGTTGATCGGTCGCGCGCGATGACCAGATGCCTGAAGGACCCTCCGCTCCTTTTTAAATTGGAAATCCAAAATCCTCTCATGGGACCCCGTTCCAGAATCCCGAACTATCCCGTCCTTCTGGCACTCCCGCTCCCCCCAACACTCGCCTCGGCCCACCAGATCCTCTAAGACGCAAACGGCAACCGCCTCCAGGCAT
>CAZMBQ010000042.1:0-6670 GCA_964564705.1 uncultured archaeon | reverse complement strand
GGGCAACGCATGGTAGGAGTTCAGTTACTTGGGAGGATAATTAGACACGCTCGCCAATAGAATTCTGTATTTAAACCATCCGGGCAAATAATATCCATGATAAGCCCTGATGTTGCCGAATACGTTAGGGAACAGCTCAGGGCAGGCTACACCCCCTCGGAGATAAGGGCTGCCCTTCTGGACCAGGGATGGTCCGCGGAGGAGGTCGAGGAATCACTGGAGGGTCAGAAGCCTGCAGTCTACCCTCCGGTCGAGATAAACAAGGGCCGCAACGGTGCTTTCATAATATCGCTCCTCGGGGGCGTGCTGATTTTCATGGCAGGCCTCGAGTCAGTGCTCAGCTTCCAGCCAATCACCTCGGCCCTGGCGCAGGCGGGCATCCTGATTGAGATTACGGGCTTCCTCGGGATACTCCTCCCGGACCCTCTGGCCGCGGGCGCAGTGGCGCTCCTGTTCGCGATACTGGCCGTGACGGGCTCGTTCCTCATCACAAATGAGGAGAGGCGCCGACTGGGAAGTGTGGCTGTATTGGTGTTCTCTCTCCTCGCGCTGCTCGGATTCAGCGGCTTCCTGTTTTTCCTTGGAGGCGTCCTAGGAATAGTGGGCAGCGTCCTCGGCTTCAGGGAGGGTTGAGCTGCAGTACCGGCCGGTATTCCCCTGATTTTATTTTTAAGTGACTAATCACCAAATAATAACCATGAAGATAGATCTCAACGCTCCTCTCGTTGCAATCTGCCTTCTGGTGATACTCGCGGCTTCTGTGTTGGCATATTCCTCATCCATCCCAAATCCCGGACACGGGGCAGACACCATCTGGTCCGACTTCGGGGGGACGGAAATGAACCTCCAGGACACACTCGACATCGTGAACCAGAAGATAGAGAACCTGGAAATGAGGACGTATGTCTCTGACTGCACGCTGAAAAGAAGCACTATAGGTAGAAACGACAGGGTGATCTGGTGCCCTGACACGCACGAGATAGTCATCCACTGTTCCGAAAGCGATGACCAGGCACCTGACGAGATTCCGACTCCCATGGACACATGCCTTGCGGACGGGGAATGTGATGCCACTGGTTTAAGGGGCAACCTAGGCACCGAAGACGTCTATCTCGAGTTGGTAGAGAACGTCAACACCGGCACCCAGGGCTGCTGGGCATATGACAATATGCACACGCACCAGCCCTACAAGCTGGATCTCATCTGCTGCGACCTGGTCTAGCTGACTTTCAGCTGCTTCCCCAGCTTCTCGAGCGACTCGAATCCCGTCACCTCATGCTCGAACAGGCTCGCCTCCTTTATGTCGCAGGAACTGAACTTCTCCCTTATCTCCCGCACCCTCTGGAGCTGGAGCTTCCTCTTCTCTGTGCAGAACCCGCACCCGGGATTCTCCGGTATGAGCTGGTTTATCACTATCCCGCTGACCGGTATCCCGTATCCGTTCAGCGTCACCATGGAGCGCTCGCTCTCGAGTATGGACATTGCCTCGGGTATCATGACGATGTTGTACTTGGTCCTCTTCGTGTCCGAGAGCACCACCTTCGCCTCCTTTATGCTCTCTTTCATCCCCTCTAGCTGCTCCAGGCCGCTCCCGGCGTCCTCTTCCGGGTTCCCGAAGGGCAGCACCTTCTTGAACAGGTTCACCACCCCGGAGAACTGCATCCTTATCTTTATCATCTTCCCCAGCCAGGAGTCCAGGACCTCTGGCAGGGAGAGGAACCTGAGCGTGTGGCCCGTCGGGGCCGTGTCGAACACGATGACGTCATAGTCGTCCCTGTGCATGTATTGTAGGAACTTGTTGAATGCCGCTATCTCGTCTATCCCGGGGGTCATCCCGGCTATGTCGAATATGCCCTCCATTCCCAATCCTTTCAGGGCCTCCAGCTTATCGAGCTGTGGGGAGAGCTTCTCCTTGTATTCCGCCACAGCGGCCACAGGGTCTATCTCCACTGCGAACAGGTTATTCCTCAGCTTATTGGCCTCCCCGCCTATCCTGACACCGAAGGAATCCGATAGGGAATGGGCAGGGTCTATCGAGATTATCAGCACCTTCTTCCCGCCTTCCGCGAGGCTGAGCGCGGTCGCGGCTGCTATGGATGTCTTGCCCACCCCTCCCTTCCCCGAGAAGAACATGTATAGCGTCCCGCGCCTCTTTCCGAGCACGTCCTTTATTCCCATTATGACCACGGTTTATTTAATTAGGGAGTTTAATATAAAAATTAAGCATGCTCCTCCCTTTGATGCTCGGCGCGCTCCTCGCGTTCGTCCACTACTTCAGCGAGAAGTTCCACCTCATCAGGCACGTGCAGCGAATGAAGTTCATCTCCTTCTCCGGAGGGGTCTTCGTCTCCTACATAATCCTCCACCTCCTCCCTGACCTCTATGCCGGGGATGTTGGGATGAACCGTACGTCCCTCGTCTTCGTCCTGATAGGCTTCAGCATCTTCCACCTGATAGAGAAGTTCATGTACAAGCACGAGGCCTCCAACCGGGAGGCCCTGAAGAGGGAGCTGAAGGAGCTCCATTCCCTCTGCTTCTTCTTCTACCACCTCACCCTCGGCACTGTCCTGGTGAGTGTGTTCACCGGCTCGGGCTTCGCGAGCGGGGTCCTTTTCTTCATGCCGCTGATACTGATAGCCTTCGTGAACTCGATCTCCCTCAAGGAGATACACGGCAAGCTCAGGCAGAACAGGGCGGTCAAGCTCCTCCTTTCGGTCTCCACGCTTCTTGGGGCTGCCCTGGCAACGGCATTCCCCCTCACAGAGCTGCTCTACAGCATTCTCCTGGGCTTCGTGGCGGGCGCGCTCCTCTTCACCGTCATGGTGGACTCCCTGCCGAGGGAGAGGAAGGGCGAGCCGCTCTTCTTCGTCCTCGGGGCCTCGCTGTACTCCCTGCTGATCGGATTCACCTGGCTGTTCTGAAAAAAGGAGCAGAGGCCGGGATTTTCGGCCCGCAGCGCAGGGCTGCGGTGCGGCAGGCAGCCTGCCGCCTTTCGAACCCGGGTAAACCGCTTTCTGCCTTTCCGGCTGCAGGCGGTCTCGTAGCCACTCCGACACCTCTGCCTTTCAAGGTGATATATTTATTAACTTTTATATTATATAGACCAAAAGGAACTAAAGGTTGGTGCATACATGCCTAAGCACAGGTTCCCGGAAGCAGAGAAGAGGCTCTTCCACAGGGTGTTCGTCTGCATGAAATGCGGAGCGAAAATCCGGGCGGACTTCAGCAAGGTCAGGGCAGGGAAGGTCAAGTGCAGGCACTGCAAAACAAAGGGCCTAAGGCAGGTCCATAAGGACCATAAGTGAGCGTCTGATATGGGATTTTACAAGAGGGGATGGCACCACACGAAGACCCGGGGCAAGGAGTCCACTGTCACCTGCGGGTTCTGCGGGAGGAAGGTCCCCAAGTACAAGACCTTCCCTGTGACCAGAGGATTCGGCATTTCAGACCCCATGCTCAGGAAGGAACTCGGCCGCAGGCGAGGCAACCTCTTCCAGAGCAAGATGTATGCCTGCCCCGCGTGCGCGAGGCACAGGAACATCGTCCGCAGGAAGCGGTAGGATTTATTACCCCCCAAGCGAATAATTAAACATGATCGGGGCCGCGTCCAGGTTCTACAGGAGGGTGGCTGTCGTTATTTTCGGCAGGTATGCCGGGATAAAGGCGTTCAGGAAGATCAAGCCCGACCTCAGGGCCTCCGGAATACCCGTTCTGCTGAAGACGTATGCCAGCATGGCCCTCCTCACCACTGCGCTTGCTTACGCGCTCTCGCTAGCAGGTGTTTCTTTGGGACTCCTGTTCCTCGGGGCAAGGCCCTTCGAGGTGCTCCTGCTCTCGGCATCCGTCCCCGTATTCGTGGCTTTCTCGGCTTTTGCCGCCTTTTACTTCTACCCTTCACAGAAGGCCAAGGCGGTCAGGAACTCCATGGAGAACGACCTTCCCTTCGCGATCTCCCACATGTCCGCCATATCCTCATCGGGCATCCCGCCCGAGTACATGTTCGAGCTGCTCTCGGGCTTCGAGGAATACAGGCACATATCCAGGCACGCCTCCCTGATAGTGAGGAACATAAAGACCTTTGGCATGTCCTCTGTCTCTGCCATACGCTCGGTCGCCGAGGCCACACCCTCAGACAGCTTCAGGCAGATACTCCACGGGATAATGTTCAACATAGAGAAGGGCGGCAACCTGCAGCGCTACCTCAAGGAGATGGCTGACAAGAAGCTCTTTGAGTACAGGATAAGGAGGGAAAAGTACCTCAAGACCCTCTCCACCTACGCGGACATCTACACCGCCCTGCTCGTTGCTGCGCCGCTGATGATGCTCGCTGTCCTGGCAATCCTGAGCGTGATAGGGGGCCAGATAGTGGGCCTCACCATCTCGGAGCTGATAACCCTCCTCACCTTCGGCGTCCTTCCCCTCATGAACCTCGCGTTCCTCGCGTTCATCCACTTGACATATCCTGGTGTGTGAAATGAATAGACTGCTCCTATCAGTCGCGGTTTTGGTCCTTCTCGGGCTAGTGGTCTTCCAGTTCATTATTCTATGGGAGTCCGCCTCCTCCCTCCTCGACAGGATAGGCCTGCAAATAGGCGATGCTTTCTACGCGATGGGGGGGATGATACTTGTGCTGGTCTTCCTCCTCTGGCTCCTCAAGAAGTCAAGACCCTGAGCCGGGCATTATCCGCAGCCCCGTGGAGGATTCCCAGAGCTTCCTCAGGGACTCCTTTGACTTGGTCTTGTATGGAGGAGTGTCCTTCTCGACCCACTCCCTTATGGTCTTGGGGTCCTTGTGGTATAGATTCAGGAGGGCGCAGACCTCCTCGAACTGCACGATGTTGAACTTCTTCATCCATTCCAGCACCCTCCTCCTGTCCTCTATGTCCTTCATCGCCTTCTCGAAGGGTATGCCCCTCTCGAACGCTATCTTCCTCACAAGCAGCGACTGCTTGGACTCGTCCTTGAACATGTCAGCAGAGGGTATCCACGCGAACGTCTTGGTGGTGTGCGCCTTGCCCGTATGCGGATCCATGGACTCTATCTCCACCACCTCCTTCACCCTTCTCGAGGAGCTTCCCTTCTCCTTCGCGTGCACCATTATTATGACCGCGTCCAGCGACTCTATTAGGGAGGGCGAGAGCTCTATCGGCGGAGTCTCGAGCCTCTTCATCATGTCTTCCACGGAGCCTGCGTGTATTGTCCCGAGTGAGGGGTTCCCCGAGGCCATTCCCTGGAAGAGCACGTACGCCTCCTTGCCCCTGACCTCCCCCACTATCACGTAGTCGGGCTTCATCCTGAAGCTCTCCTTGAGCAGGTCGAAGAGCTCCACCTCTCCGTACCTTCTTCCCCCCTCAGGCACGCCGAACCCTGTCCTGCTGGTAGCGGGTATCCAGTTGTCGTGTGATATGTTTATCTCCCTCACGTCCTCTATCGAGACTATCTTCTTCTCGGGCGCGATGAACATGCTCAGAGCGTTCAGGAACGTCGTCTTTCCCGTGGCCACCCCTCCTGCGACCATTATGGAGGCGTCATGGTCTATCAGGAACCACAGGTACGCCATGATCTCGGTGGAGGCTGTGTTGAAGTTCACTATGTCCACGGTGGAGAACGGGTTCCTCCTGAACCTCCTTATCGAGAAGGTCGGGCCCTTTGTGGTCACGTCCTTTGCGAGGGAGGCCTGCACCCTGCTGCCGTCCGGGAGCGTCCCGTCCAGGAGGGGCGTCGCGTAGGATATGTACCTCCCACACCTCTCCGATAGCTTTATCACGAAGTTCGAGAGCTCCTCGAAGTCGTCGAATCCTATGTTCGTGACCATGGAACCGTACTTCCTGTGCGTCACGTATATCATCGTGTCCATCCCGGAGCATCCGATGTCCTCTATGTACGGATCGTGCATGAACGGCTCTATCTGGTTCAGACCCACGAAGTCCCTGTGGATGTAGTATATCAGCCTCACGTACCTCTCGTGGGAGAGCTCTATCCCCAGGTCGTCCAGGACCATGCTCACCTTCCTCTCCAGGTACTCCATCGCATCCTCACTCCTTTTGACCACGGATATCTTTATGTCTATCAGCTCGAGCAGGTGGGATTTTATGCTGTCGAGCATCTCCTTCTCTCCTTTTAAGAGCTCGAACTCCAGGACGTTGTATACGAGCTGCCTCTTCCGGGGGTCCCAGATTATGTGGGCAGAGGCGAACGCCTCCAGTAGCGGGTACTTCACGTCCGTCTTCGGCGCCGACTTGGCCAGGGGGAGGATTATCAGGTGCTTGGGCTCCCTTATGGTGAACTTCGGGTACTGCTTGAGCTCCTTTGCCTTCTCGAGCTTCTCTCTGAGCTTGCCCCTGAAGTTCCCCAGTGACTTGGCGCTTATCCTGAAATTTGGCATGGTCGACCTGTTCTATTATTTGGCCTGGTTGCTTTTATTTGGCCCCTCCCAGTCACTTCATCAGGACCTCTTCTGACGGGTTGACCACGATGCCCTTGGGCCCTATCTCGTAGGGGTGCAGCTTCTCCGAATGGGAGGAGCCCCTGAGCTTCCATATCTGGACAGAACGCTGGAACGTGGACTGCACGTCCCTGTAGTAGAACGCTATCACTGAGTCCGAAACAAACTCCTCCACCCCGTACCTGGATATCCCAGGCATCCCGTGCACTATTTCCGAGACCATTA
>CAZMBQ010000041.1:5845-6715 GCA_964564705.1 uncultured archaeon | reverse complement strand
GTGGGTGAAGGGAGTCGCACTGGAGGAGATACAGAAGAGAATTCCAGCGGGGATGGGGGAGATAGTGGAGTATGGGTAAGGCTGCTCTATGCCCACCAGACACTACTCGCGGATGAAATGCATGCATGTGGGGGAACTGTCCCTGAACTGGCGATAGAATTCAGTGCAGAGCTTCGTGTGGGGTTTTGGTGGGAGCATTGAAAAAGGTTTCGCGGGACTCGCGGCACAAATTTAAATTAGGACGCCATGAAGTTCTCATGGACAGGAAGGCATGCGCATCGTGCCATAGGGGGGCGAAGAGTTTTTATGCCTGTTCGCTTTGCAAGCAGGACGTGTGCTCCAAGTGCTTTTTGGACAACCTCAATATGTGCAAGGTCTGCCTCGGCATGAAGAGGAAGGTGCTCTGATGGAGGTGCCTGGGATCTGCTCTGTCTGCGGGAGGGAAGCGAAGCCCGCGTATACGTGCACGCTCTGCGGGGCAATCGTCTGCGGGAGCGACTTCCTTCCCGAGAAGGGTATATGCAAGAAGTGCTCATTTCGCGAATGACTCGTAGAGGCTCCTTACGTTGCCTTTCCAGTGGCTGTTCAGGTCTCCGGGGTCGTTCTCCGCGCCCACCGGGGCGTAGCGGCTTCCCAGGTAGTCTATGAAGTCCCTGTAGCGCTCCCTTTCCCGGGGAGCGAGGTCATTGAACCTTTCGAGGTTTCTCCACACTGTCCAGGCGGCCCAAGAGGCCTGCTTCTCGAACTCGCTCGCGTACCCGCGGAGTCGCTCCCCATCCATGTAAATGCCGTCGTCCTTCTCGTATGTTGGGGTATGGAGGATGCCGAACTCCATGCCAGGGGGTCCGTTCTCTGCCCTCCTTATCGCGA
>CAZMBQ010000041.1:0-5835 GCA_964564705.1 uncultured archaeon | reverse complement strand
GGTGTAGAGCATTGTTTCCTCCTCCGAGTCCGGGATGGGGGTGTGGTGAGTCTGGGAAGGCTGCTCGGATGGTAAGGACAGCAGGGAGAATGCAGAGGCTGTAACTGCTGCAAGGAAGCCTCTTCTGGTCATTTTTTCCATGGATAGTGTGGAATTGGTGGGTTAAAAAGCTTTCCCGGGCGGAATCGTTAAAAACACTGGATGCAAATATCAAGTGCTGGGATGGCGGAACGGCAACGCGCACGCCTGGAAGCATTTTCTGGGAAGCCCAGGAAACGGCAGGAAAGCGTGTGCCCGAAAGGGCGTGGGAGTTCGAATCTCCCTCCCAGCGTATGGTTTTGGTTGCAAACCGAGTTTAATGGTAAAGGACGGGTTATTTAATTTGCACATCTCATGATTAAACCGCTTTTCAGGGAGGTGATTGGGATGAATGAGAGTATGAAGATTCCGCTGCTGGTTGCCGGCGGGGTGGCAATCGGTTTTGTGGGGGCATTCATTGCGAACGGGAATGGAAAGCAGTTAAAACTCGGCAGGTGAGCGGTCTTTACCATCTTACAACGGATCGGAACCACTCGGGGAAGATGCGCTGGTTGGCTGAGTAGAAGCGCCTGAACTCGGAGTCGAGAATGTAGGTTCTGCAATGATCCTCAGGGCCGCGCATGCCCCGGCCATATGTCTGGACTATCCTCAAGGCAGTGAGCCAGGCATACCACGCTCTGTCCTTTTGCATCCTCTTACTTACCTGGGGATCCCCCAGGTCCGGGTAAGGGACCTTGCAGAGGGCCTGCCAGCGGCAGGTATCGTCCTTGAAATCCACGCCTTCGTAGGCTGATGGGGTGATGAGGACTAGGGGGTCGGTGCTTTCCTTGAACCTGGCGAACGTTTCGTCCCTCTGAAATCCGCTTTCGTTACAGATAACCCTCCCGCTCTTCAGGGAAGAGGCTATCGCCCTCATTATCGAGTAGGTGTGGGTGTGCACCACACCCTTCTCGTCCGGGTTTTCCTGTATGAGCTTTTCCACTTCGTTCACCAGCAGGGGGAGGGTGGTGCTCTTGCTTCTCATGGACATGCTTCCCACACCCCTGTAATGGAAGAGTCTGCTCTTCTCGGGAAATATTGAGGGGATCTTCAGGTAGAGGATCTCGCCCTCCAGGCCGAGCGAATCGCAGAGGGTTTTCGGGTCCATAATGGTGGCGGACTGGAGTAGGAAGCCTTCTCCCATGGAAAATATGTAGTCTCCCCACTTCTTCACCTCGATCGGCTTGAAGCTGACGCTCCTGTAGGGGCGGTCCTTGAAGAATCGGACCTGGACAGAAACCACCCAGAGGTTTGGGTCAGAGTCCAGCTCTGCTATGAGGAAGTCGCATTTGGCGGCCTTGCCTCTCAAATCCTCGAGCTTCTCGAGCTCGAGTGGGACTAGACTTCCCATCTTCTTTTCCATTTTTTCTATCGCCTCCTGGAAGGCGTCCCTCCATTCCGCAAGGGAGGCGAGCCACACCCTCGCGGGGCTGCTCTCTTCGGGTATCTCCTTCACGCCGACGTACTCGAGGTCCTTTTTGCTTATGTCGAATCCGATGAAGCGCATGAGCTTTGACTCAATGTTGTGGGCCTCGTCGCAGATTAGGAAGTCTCTCCTGCCGAAGTCCCCCACGTACCGGGTCTCATGGAGGAAGTAGTCGTAGTTGAACAGAGGGAAGGGGTGCTGCATGGCGGCGCACTTCTGCTTCCAGTAGGGGCAGACCCTGACATCCTGGCTTATTTTCAGGTCGCCGCGTGCGGCGGACCTTCCGACGAAGTTCTTCCCCTCGCTCCGGGAGGGATATGGGATGTGCCTGCACCTGTTCAGTCTTCCCATCCCGTGGGCGGCCTCGCAGGAGAGGTCCTTATGGGAGAGGCAGCTGAAGTTGGCCCTGCCTTTAACTATGACTGTTCCCTTCCCAGAGCCGCTGAAGTCCTTGAGGTACTGTCCCTGGAGTAGCTTGGAGGAGACCATTATGTAGGAGGATTTGCCCAGGGACTCAAGCCAGCGCGCGAGGGCGACTGCCACTGCGCTCTTGCCGAAACCGGTAGGGGCCTCGAGCACCAGTCGGGCGTGTCCGGATTCAACTGCAGAGGCTATCTCCTCCAGGCATTCGGCCTGGTACATGCGCGCCTTCCCGAAAGGGAAGAACTCCAATATGCCCGTCCTTCCTTGGGACTGGCTGGGCCGGAGGCGGACTTCCCTGATCTGGAGCGGCATCCTGAATTTTTGGAGAGGGTAGTTAAATTGCTCTGTCCGGAAGGGGCATTCGCGGCATCCTGGGTTTATATACCTTTTAGTTGACAATGTAAAAGGACAGCCCAAGCGTTCCGTTCGGGCTGTCACAAAAACCTACTGGGTCGATCGGCGATTCCAGACACTGTTCACGGCTGCCGTCGCGACTCTCTTCGCGACGTCAGGGCACGGAAGGTCGCCGTAGACCTTCTCGACGATCACCCTCCTGTGACCCAGGTTGAGGTTGAACTTACACCTCCTGTACTGGATGCTGAAGCTCGTGTGGGTCGTGGAGTTTCTGGCATCACAGTAGGCCTCCATCCCATGGATGACGGCCGTGACCATCTCGAGCAGCCTCCTTACCTCACTGCCGCCCCGACCGTTGCGGCTCCTGCAACTGAAAGGCATGGAAAACATGACTCCCCCGTCTCCGTCCGCTCGGTTGTGGGGGGAGCTTCCGAACACCTTGGTGACAATGCGACCGTTCGGTTCCCTGGTAGTGACAATGTTGAGATTTACCATTCGCGACTCCTTCGAAAAAAATATGGCGCCTCGATTTCCCCTCTAACCAGAGTGCAACCGCCTTGGATCAAGGGTCCGCAGGCCCGCCATGAAGCCTGCGATACAATGAAAGGTGGGACAGGAGCCGGCAAGGAGCGCTTGCGTCGGGTTGCCGCCCCCGCAAAAGCCGTGCCTTGGCTCCTGTCCTGCGTTGAATTTAAGAGGTGGGAGGGGATTTGTGCAAGAGTCCGGGCAGGGGATGGTGGCAAGCAGTGAAGTGAGATGGGGATAGGTACCTGCCTCGTTTGCCTGTGCGTGGCTTTCCTTAAGGTGTGAAGACTCTGCGTCCCCAACCACCATTTGAAACAGGAGTCTGGTCCCGCCGGCTGGGTGGCCTTCCAGGAGAACGCGTAACAGAGCGCGTGGAAGGTGATTGCCCAGCCGGTGGGTAATTGCTAACGCTAACGAAAACGCCTGCCCCAGTCTTCCCGAGGAAGGAAAGTCTTCCTTTCCGGGGGATGCAAGCAAGCGAAAGATATGGCAAACGCCTGCTTAATCCGGGGTTTTTCAAGTGATGGATGAGTGTTTGAAGCATGAGACCAAAGGAAAAGAAGGATTTCCCTCAAACCCTGTTTTTTTTCTGGCCTGATGTATGTAATGGTATTGGGGATATTTAAAATTTTCTTACGGTTTGGCACCTTCAAGGTGACAGGGTAAAGCAGGCCCGCCCTTTTAAGAAGGGAATGGGACTTCGGTGCCAGGATGGGTGTTATAGGCTACGCGTCCTGGGGTATGTGGACCCCCATGCGGGCCGCCCAGTGAACGTATTGGTCGTTTCACTGTTTGGAGGAGATCGTGAGCGTGTGCTGGATGAACCCCATGTTGTTGACGATCAGGTCAACGTGACCGTCCGGCTGCCCGTCTCCAGTGTCTTCCCAGTAGAGTCGGACGTCCTGGCCGGGAATCCCGATGGCTCTCAGCACCACGAGGATCGAGCCCGCGTACACCGGGTTCCTGGTGGTGTAGAGGTGGTAGCCGTATTCATCCGCGCCGATGTCCACGGTGCCGTTCTGGATGCGGACGTCCCCCTCGAAGTCCTCGTTCTCCATGACCGAGGCTTTGTTCCCCAACGTCCCGAAGAGGGGAGTTCCAGTGGAGGTGAAGGCCCTCGAGCCCCCAGGTCCCGTCCGGGTCGATGAACAGTGGATCTGTGTCGAGCATGTTGGATCCCCATATGTAGGAGTATCCGGACGTGTAGATGGAACTATGCCCTCCCTGTAAGTCGCAGTAGTCCAGATTGGCGATGGAGTTGATGAGGAAGAACTCGTTTCCCGTGGTGTTCCAAAAGAGCATAAAAATCTTTCCCCACCCTCGCGCTTAAGTTGGTTTCCTGCCAATAGTGTTCATGGAGATAAGGGTCGCGGCAACGGTCGCCGTCTTTGCCAGGGACACTGGAAGGCTGCTCCTTATAAGGAGGGCTCATGAGCCATTCAAGGGCATGTGGGCATTCCCCGGAGGCTACCTGGAGGAGGGGAAGGAGGACGTTTATCAAGCAGGGGTGAGGGAGCTTCTCGAAGAGACTGGGGTAAGGGTGGATCCCGGGGATCTGAGGCTCCTGGACGTGAGGTCTGACCCGGCAAGGGACCCGAGGGGGCATGTCCTGGATGTGGGGTTCGCGTGTATGGTGGAGAGTGAGGAGGCGCTTCCCGAGAAGACGGACGAGACGTTCCCGAAGTGGGTCTCGCTGGAGAATGCAAATAAGCTGGAATACGCGTACGACCACAGGGAGCTGCTTGTGAAGGTGCTGGAGCTCGTGAAGTAGTGCGGGTTTTTATTGAGCTGGGAACAATATCAAGCATGGATGGGAGGAAGACTCTCGCGCTTGTAGGGTTCCTGGCGGCAGCGCAGCTGGTTGGACTGGCTGGCTCGGTCTTCACTGCGCCCGCGATTCCCGGATGGTACGCGACCCTGGAGAAGCCCGCGTTCACACCGCCGAATTGGGCTTTCGCTCCTGTCTGGACGTCGCTTTTCGTGTTAATGGGGATTGCGGCCTATCTGGCGTGGGAGAAGCGCGGACGGGGCGTGCTACGGATATTTTGGATTCAGCTCGCCCTGAACGTGCTGTGGTCCGCGATTTTCTTCGGGATGAGGAACCCCGGGCTTGCATTTGCCGAGCTGGCTGTCCTCTGGGTGGCGATAGCTGCGAATGTCATGGTCTTCTACAGGGCCTCAAGGAGGGCGGGGATGCTGCTCATTCCTTACCTCGCCTGGGTCACTGTCGCCGGGTGGCTGAACTACTCTGTCTGGATACTCAACTAGGAAGTGCAACAACTTAAAACTTGCTTCCACTGTTTTTTCATGGGAAGGGAGCAGAGGCGATACCTGGACATCTCGGCCCTGAGGGAGGGCCAGGAGGTTTGGTTCGAGTACACTCACTTATGGGGAAGGGAGCGGGAGTACAGGTGCCGGGTTGGGGATATCGGCAGAAGTAGCTTTGTGGGCGCGGTCAGGTCAGCCATGTGCCCGGACGGCTTGGTGGATTCGAGTGTGCTTCCGGGCCAGGAGATGAGGTTTCGATTCAGGAGGATGGGTGTGTATGAGATCATCCCCAGGGAGCACAGGGTCGTTTCCAGGCCGCCGAGTGCCGGGTATCAGGAAGGGGTTTGAGTGTCTTCAGTGCCTTCTGCAAATACTGAATTTCACGATATTGGCCAATGCCCGGGTACAAACCCTTCTCTTCTCTGGCCTGCTGCGCCACCCTTCCAGATAGAGTGGTGGCTGGCTGTCTTCAGGCGGTCAAGAGTCTTCCGGGCCATGTTCAATGACGTAGGCCATCCTCCCCAAATCCCTGTACCAATCTTCGCCCCCAAGAAACGGTCAGGGGATTCGGCTTCCGTGCTGACCTGGTCGTCACGGTAGTGCTCGTGCGAATCTTCACACTGCCCAAGGTTCAGTGTCCTCCTAAACATGTTTACCGGGTGCCCATGGATGTGGTTGGGCGTTATTTTTAAACACAGGCGGCTGGGGGAGCGTGTCTAATTATCCTCCCAAGTAACTGAACTCCTACCATGCGTTGCCCT
>CAZMBQ010000040.1:0-6772 GCA_964564705.1 uncultured archaeon | reverse complement strand
CCCCTTTGTTTGATGCATGGTCCATCGATGTCTGGCTCATGACCCAAGGTCCCTGTCAGCGTCCGCGCATGTAGAGAACCCACCGGACGCACTGGAAAGCGTCTGGCCCTGGAAGGTTATCGAAAGCAGGAGCGTGTGATCTCCCTGACCAGAAGGCGCCTTCAGGCCGGTGAAGGCGGAGAGTGGGACAGTGAAGCTGTACTCCTGCATGAGATCCCTGGAAGCGGTGGTGGCCGAGACGGCCATCACTAATGGATCCCAACTGACAGTCACTGTTCCGGAAGGGTCGCGGCTCTCGAACGCCTCGTAAGAGCTAGTGGACTTCTGGCAGT
Organism: uncultured archaeon; assembly: GCA_964564705.1. GTDB lineage: Archaea > Aenigmatarchaeota > Aenigmatarchaeia > QMZP01 > QMZP01 > BS750m-G81. Next base: position 6,440 of record CAZMBQ010000040.1, on the reverse strand, counting down.
CCTCTGAGCCCACGGGGCAATCAGGAGGCGGCACAAGGGACTCGAGCTCCTGGAGGCTGTACGTCCGCGAGTACGGGTTCGCGTAATCAACAAGGTTTCCCTCTATCGTCCTGCTCTCCTCCCATTCCTGATTCACGGTCTGGGAAGAGTCCGTGAACGCGCACACCATCGGGCCCTCAGGAGGCAAGTAGGTTATGTAATAGTAGGAGTTCGCGTTGTAGTTCTGGAGCTTTATGTAGCCCTCGGTCCCGTTCCACTCCGCCCCTGAGCCGAACACTTGGTAGATGCTGTCCTTGTATATCCCTCCTGGGCCTCCGTTGTATTGGGTGGATTGGTAGAGGCTGTCGTGCCTGAACCTTTCGATGTAGGCATCTTTGTCCGAAGTCCCGGGGACGTCCAGCAGCTCTGACTTCTGTATCGTGCGCCTAACCCAACCGTCATCCCCGACCTTGTGCGTGGAATAGAACTGCCCGCCGCAGGCTTGCTGCATGGCCACGGTTGTCTTGGGGTTGTCGCTCGTTGCCCCCCAGGAGGTGTCTTCGTTGCCGTGGCGCGGGATCGTTATGGAAAGGCTCGCGTTGTACACCTCCTTCAGCCCCTCCTTCCCGTTCACGCTGCCTGATGAGCTGAATTTCGCGCTCCAAGCGCATGGATATGGGGGGCCGCAGTCAAGGGGACAGTCGCACGTGTCCGCCCCCCCGGGAACGTAGCAGTAGTCTCCCCCGCATGTCCCGGCAGCCGTCACTTCATAACCGAAAGCCTCTTCTGGGAAGAGGGAGTAGGTGTTCGTCCCTTCGGCCATTATATCATAATCGAAAACCTTGTCCGCGAAAGTGTAATGGGAAGGTGCCTGCACGTATCCGTCCAGGCTGAGCGAGGAAGCGTATCCCTCGTTTATGTACGCGCTGAGGAGCGACTCCTGGGGGATGAACTCGTTGAACCTTGCCTCAGCAGTGCCGGAAAGCTGCTGGGAAGGGGTATAATTCCCTGTAGTGTCCTTCAGTGTCATATCGATAGTGGCAGAGGCGGCCGGCGTCAGAGCAAGCAGCAAAACCAGCGGAAGCAGTAAAGCCTTCATGAATTTATATTTAATTCGGACCGTTAAAAACGTTAGTTCCTTCAACAGGAGGGAAGCATTAAAAGCAACTCTCCATCTATTAATCCGGCAGGGGATTGCCATGAAGGACGCTTTTTCGATGTTCGGGAAGAGACTGGAGTCCCTGGTCAGGGAAAGATTCGAGGGGCCCACGCCCATCCAGAAGGAGACCATCCCCCTCATCCTCAGGGGAAGGAACGTTCTCTCCATCTCAGAGACCGGCTCAGGCAAGACAGAGTCCGTCCTACTGCCCGTGTTCAGCCTCTTCCTCGAGAAAGAGAGGAAGCCGATATCCATCCTCTACATAACCCCGCTGAAGAGCCTCAACCGCGACCTGCTCAACCGCATAGTCTGGTGGAGCAGGAAGCTCGACTTCGAGGTCTCTGTGAGGCACGGGGACACGAGCCAGTACGAGAGGAGCATGCAGGCAGCCAACCCGAGCGACATGCTCATATCCACCCCGGAGACCCTGCAGTCCATCCTCGTGGGCAAGGTGATGAGGAACCACCTGAAGAATGTGAAGTGGGTGGTGATAGACGAGATACACGAGCTCGTGGACAACAAGCGCGGGGCCCAGCTTTCCCTCGGACTCGAGCGACTGAGGAGGCTTGCAGGGAGCTTCCAGACCATTGCGCTATCAGCCACGGTCGGCTCCCCGAAAAAAGTCGCCTCCTTCCTCGGCAGGGGCTTCAGCATAATAGACGCGGCCAGGGAGAAGAAGACGCTCATAACAGTGGACTCGCCCGGGGCAGGTCCGGGAGACGCTCCCCTCTCGAAGAAGCTCCTCCTGTCCCCGGAGGCGGCAGCGAGGGTTAGGAGGATAAGGGAGCTCGTGGCGCAGAAGGAATCCAGCCTCGTCTTCACGAACACCAGGGAGACTGCTGAGGTCCTGTCTAGCAGACTCAGGATCGCTGACCCTTCCCTTCTGCTCGAGACCCACCACTCCTCCCTTTCCAAGGAGGTCAGGATTAGGGCCGAGAAGGACTTCCGTGAAAGCAGGCTCAAGGCCCTGCTCTGCACCTCGAGCCTGGAGCTCGGGATAGACATTGGAGCGATAGACTTCGTCCTCCAGTTCATGTCTCCCAGGCAGGTGATGAAGCTCCTCCAGCGGATCGGCCGATCAGGCCACTCCATAGAGAGGGTCTCTGAGGGAATGATACTGAGCGGCGATTCGGAAGACTGCTTCGAATCTGCCGTAATCGCGAGGGACGCTCTCCAGAGGAGGATAGAGGCCACTTCCGTCTACGAGAAGGCGCTTGACGTGCTCGGCCACCAGCTCGTGGGTCTTGCACTCGAGGACTATACCGTGCCTATGGACAGGGCGTATTCCATTATCAGGAAAGCGTATCCGTTCAGGAACCTCGGCCAGAAGGAGTTCTTCGACGTCTGCGTCCTGATGGAAAGGCTTGGGGGGCTGTGGATAAACTACAGGGACGAGAAGGTCCTCGAGAAATACAGGTCAGGGGAGATAAGCAGGGAGGACCGCTTCAAGGGATTCGGGTTGGGTGATTTCCTTCTGAGGAGGCGCAGGACTTCCTGGACATATTATTACGGCAATCTCTCAACCATCCCGGACGTCCGCAATTACAAGGTGCATGACGTCTTCTCGAACAAGCCCGTGGGCACGCTCGACGCGGAATTCATAGCGCTCCACGGCGGCACGGGCCAGGGGGTGATAATCAAGGGCCAGGCATGGAGGATACTGGACGTGGGGGACTCGAAAGTCATGGTCGAGCCCATGTCCGGGATTGAGGCCGCGATACCCGCGTGGGAAGGCGACCTCATTCCTGTCCCGTTCGAGGTGGCCCAGGCAGTTGGGGGTCTTCGAAGGGGCATTGCGGAAAGGCTCGGCAAGGGCGATCCGGCGGGCTTCGCCATGGAAAGCTTCCCTGTCACGAGGAGGGCCGCGAGGAAGATGATCCGCCTGGTGAAGGATCAGGCAAAGTGGGGCCACGTCCCTACTGACAGGGAGATGCTCGTGGAGTATGACAGCGAGAACGTGATAATACACACCTGCTGGGGCTCCCTGGTGAACGACACCGTGGGAAGGGTCCTTTCGGTCCTCCTCACCGGCAAGCTCGGATCGGTCGGTCTCCAGACAGACCCCTACAGGATCGTGCTCAAGACACCCGGAAGCGGGTGGAAAGTCGCCTTGGAGACGTTCATGGACCTGAAGCCGGGCAGGCTGGAGACGGCCCTCAGGGAGTCCCTCCCCCTCACCGAACTCTTCCACGTCGCCAAGCGGCTCGGCATAATAGCGAGGGACGCGGACTTCGGCAAGGGCTACCTGAGAAAGATAATAGAGGCGTATTCCAACACCCCCGCGCACGAGGAGGCGATGAACGAGATATTCCAGGACAAGCTGGACCTCCCCAAGGCGTCGGAAGCGCTCTCGCTCCTCAGGGACGGCAAAGTCAGGATAACCGTCAAGGAAGGCATCTCACCCATGGGAAGGAAGGCCCTTGACAGGAGGTACGAGGTCGTCCCTCCGGAGCGGCCCGAGAAGGAGATATTCGGGATATTCAAGAAGCGCCTCCTCGCCACCCGGATCGGACTGGTATGTTGCAACTGCGGGGACTGGGCTTCCATGAGGGAGGTGAAGGACGTGCCCCCCGAGCTGGAATGCCCGAAGTGCGGCGCGAAGCTGATATCCGTGGTCCCTTCCAGGCGCCTCCTGGACGCGCAGCAGCTCGTGAAGAAGAAGCTCTCGGGCAAGAAGCTTTCGAAGGATGAGCAGAAGTGGCTCGACCACGCCCTCGACACCGCGAGCCTCATGCTATCGCACGGGAAGGACGCCGCCCTCACCCTCGCGGGAAGGGGTGTGGGCCTGAAGACAGCCGGAAGGATACTCGCGAGGCTCCAGGAAGGCGACGACCTCGTGCACGAGGTCCTGAGGGCAGAGAGGAATTACGTGAAGACTAGAAGGTTCTGGAAATGAGCGTGCTGGAAAGGGGTGGAATTTATTAGTCCGCTGGGACAATTCTAAACCATGGCAACCGAGCTCAGCCACATATTCCGTTGCGGCGTGTGCGGAAACATTGTGGAGGTCTTGCATGCCGAGCGGGGAACGCTCGTCTGCTGCGGCCAGGAAATGGAGCTCCTTCCGGAGAAAGGGGAGAACGAGGGACTGGAGAATCACGTCCCCGTGATCAAGGAGCGCGGCAACTCCTCTGTGGTGAAGGTGGGCTCTGTACCACACCCCATGGAGGAGAAGCACTTCATCGAGTGGATAGAAGTCCTCTCAGGAGGCGAGGTGCACAGGAAGTTCCTGAGGCCTGGCGACGCTCCGGAGGCAGGACTCCCTCCCGGGGAAAGGGCCCGCGCCTACTGCAATGTCCACGGGCTCTGGGCAAGCGAGTAAGCGGCAAGCAATTTATTGGGGCTGACCCAATACTCAAATGCATACCATGAGGAATCTGCTGTTCCTGGCTCTCGCCATTTTCCTGGTCGTGTTTGTTTCCGGATGCCTTAATAGGGGACCTGAATGCGGCAACTTCGTGTGCGAGGAAGGGGAGAGGATAACATGCCTGGACGACTGCGAGAGGGTCATAAGGTGCGGGGACGGGGTTTGCGGGAAGTGGGAAAGCGTCCGCATATGCCCGAATGACTGCAAGCCGCGAGTATGCGGCAATGGGGTGTGTCAACAGGGTGAGACCGCATCGTCCTGCCCTGAAGACTGCAACAGATCGGTGATCTGCGGCGACGGAACTTGCGAATTGTTCGAGGATAAGGCGTCCTGCCCCGAGGACTGCGGTCCCTCGGTCGCATGCGGGGACGGCTTCTGTGAAGGGGGCGAAACATCCTCCTCCTGCCCGGGGGACTGCGCCAGAATAGTCTGCGGCAACGGCGTCTGCGAGGTCAGCGAGACCCCCACATCATGCCCCCGGGACTGCGAGAATTTCGGTTTCTGCGGCAACATGGTGTGTGAGGATTCTGAAACCCCTGCTTCCTGCCCCGAGGACTGCGGTCCCTCGGTCGCATGCGGCAACGGCGTCTGTGAAGGGGATGAGACGCCCGGAACGTGCCTCCAGGACTGCCCGATAGTCTGCGGGGACGGCTTCTGCACGGGAAGCGAGACCATGGCGGACTGTCCGGAAGACTGTGTGGATTTTGGGTTTTGTGGCAACGGCTTCTGCGAACCGAACGAAGACAAGCTGACCTGCCCCGAGGACTGCCCGACAGCCTGCGGGGACGGCTTCTGCGAAGGGGGCGAAACATTCTCCTCCTGCCCCGAGGACTGCGACCCGGTTTGCGGGGATGGGGCATGCGACTCCGGGGAAACCCCGGTGAACTGCCTGTCGGACTGCCCGACAACCTGCGGGGACGGGTACTGCCTCGGAGACGAGACCCAGGGCAACTGCCCCGAGGACTGCGGCATCTCCTCTGTCTTCGTGCAGAACGTCTGGGTGGGAAGCGCGATGAAGGAGGCCACGGACGACCAGATTTCCTTCGCGAACGATCACTACGCCTACATCAACCTCCCGGACCCCTCACTCTATTCTGACAGGCTCGACAAGCCGCTTCTGAACGTCTACCAAAACCTCCTCGAATACAACCTCAGGAAAGGATACGACTCGGACCACGTCTACGCGAACGAGAACATGTTCGCGCACAACCCGGACAGCCTCGAGGAGAACAACAGGATACGCGACGTCGGCGACAATGCCTGGCTCATGGACAGGCGCGACCTGGCGGACGACAACGACCCAGATGCCCGCAACCACTGGGTGAACTACATGGCAGAGGTGATTGGAGACTGGTTTACCGACTACCCGGAGGTTGACGGGGTCTTTCTTGACATGGCCAACAACAGGATAAGCGCGGACAATTACCCCTACCTTCCGGAAGGCTACACAAAGGATTCATGGAAGCAGGCCACCGAGGACGCGATCTCTTACTTCAATTCAAGGTTCCCGGACAAGAACGTCTTCTTCAACGGCGTGGGGTTCAAGGACGGTGAGGAGGACACCTTTGCCGTGGCTGACGGCGGCCTCTGGGAGGTATGGATTTTCAATGCAGGAGCGGACAGGTACACCGGCGAATCGGAGTGGAAGAGGGCCCTCGGCATAATAGAGGCCAACAAAGGCAGCACAATGGTCTCGCTTTCCGCAAAGAAACCCGGACTCACACAGGACATCCAGGCAAGGGTCTTCCTCATATCGAGCTACCTCCTCGTGACCTCGCCCATCGGCAGCGTTATAGTGACCATGGTAGACTTCGACATCGGCACGGCAGGCTTCAGCCTCTGGTATCCAGAGTATGACGTGGACCTCGGCAATGCAATCGGCGGCTACGTAATCGAGGGCGGCTTATACAAGAGGGAGTTCGAGAAGGGTTTGGTGCT
>CAZMBQ010000039.1:0-7001 GCA_964564705.1 uncultured archaeon | reverse complement strand
TCCTATGTCCAGGTGGATGAGCGGGACCTCCCCCCGGAAGCTGTCGAGGAATGCCGCCCCCATGAGGGTGCCTGCATACCGTTTGTTGTAGCCGAGGTTGGAAACGTCCGCTATCTCCCCCTTGACCTCCTCCCTGAACTCCTCGTAAAGGGGAAGCTCCCAGACCCTGTCGAAAACCCTCTCCCCTGCCTCGAACATCCGACTCTTCCACTTGCCGCTACCGACCATTGGGGTCACGTACTCCCCGAATATCACGAGCGCCGCTCCGGTGAGCGTGGCGATGTCGATCATCTGGGACGGGCGGACGTTCTTCACTGTCCATGCTATTGCGTCTGCGAGTATGAGCCTTCCCTCTGCGTCCGTATTGTCCACCTGGACAGTCTTCCCCGAATACCCGCGGAGAACGTCGCCGGGCTTGTATGCCTTCGGTCCTATCGCGTTCTCGCACGTAGGGATTACGGCGGTAACGTTCACCCTGAGCTTCAGCTCCGCAATCGATTTCATGACTCCGAGCACCGCGGCCGCGCCTCCCATATCCTCTTTCATGGTCTCGAGGTAGCCGGTCGGCTTGAGGTTAAGCCCGCCCGAGTCGAAGGTGATGCCCTTGCCGAGGAGGGTGAATATCTCCTTGCCACCCCCACTGTACTCGAGGACGGCCATCCTCGGGGGGTAGCGCCCGCCTTGGCCCACCGCGAGCAGTAGGTTCATCCCCATCTTCCTGAGCTGCGCCTCCTCGAACAGGCGGAACTTCATCCCACCTTTCCTCGCGATGTCCCTTGCGATCGAAGCAATCTTCCCGGGATTCATAACGTCCGCGTTCTCGTTCACCATGTCCCTGACCATGTTCACGTTCCCGCACACCACTACCGCGGCCTCCACTGCCCCGGAGACCTTCCAGGGGCAGACCACATCCACGGACTCCACGCTCTTCTCCCCCTTCTCCCTTGTCCTATATTTCTCGAACGTGTAGCTGCCCAGGACCACACCCTCGACAGCCGAGACTGCCAGATCCTCGCCTGAAATCCCCGGAAGTTCGGAAAGCGCCACAGTGAACCTCTCCTCCCCCAGCCTGCGGACCTTCTTGACCGCGAGGGAGAACGCCCTCCTGACCCTTTCTGCATTAAGCTCCTTGCGCTTCCCCAGGCCGACCAGGAGCAGCTTCTCAGAGCCCTTCCAGCCCTCCCACAGGACATGCAGCTCCTTGAATTTGCCCTTCATCCCCTTCCTCTGGAAGGGGGGGGCCTTCCCGTCCTCGAGAATCGGGACAGCCGTGAGCTTCGACCTCGCTGTCCCGAGACTGCCCGCAGAAACCTTAACCTTCATGGGATACTATTGTCCCGGGGGGCTTAAATATTTCAGAACCTTGGCTCCTGCAGGGACCTTTTCCCCGGTTTTTTTGCCAGGTTCCGGAATTCCCTCCTCACCTCCAGAGGCAGCACGGACTTCCGGACGAAGCCTTCCTCAGAATCCAGCGCATATTCGTAAAGAATGGTTTTGTAAATCGCATACATGTATTTGAAGAGTATCCAAAGCGGGAAGAACCCGAAGACAACGAACAGTATTGCCATCACCAGGCCCGACAGGAACCCGAATGCAGGGAAAAGTAAATACCCAACGAGCAATCCTGCCGCCCCGAACATGGCCAATGCAGGAACCGAAAAGAGCAGCACCCCCACCCCCACTCCGCTGTTCCCCAGTATGACGTCAATCATATGCCTCCAGACAAGCCTTGCAGACCTTTTTACGCTGTCCTTGAACCCCAGCTTCTCTATCATTATCGAGGGCAGGGAGAAATACGTGACAAATCCCAGGATGCCTTCTGCGAAGGAGAGCAGCAAAGACCCTACCAGCGAGAACGCCATTCCCGGCCCTCCGCCCTTCTGTGCCTGTGAATGCAGCGACCTCCTCAAAACAGCCAAAAGCGCGAAGACGAAGCTCAGCTTCAATATCGGGCCGCTGCTGTCCAGCGCCGCCCTGACACCCCTGCCCAGGCTTGCAGCATCCTGTCCTGGGTTCCGGTACCAGTCATGTGTTATCTGTATGACAGAACCCTCCCCAAGGTAGACTATCGAATACTGCACCCAGGCAATGGCCAGGAAGACAAGGAAGATTATCACAATGTCGAGATAGCCGTACTGGAGGTATCCCGAAACGAAATGAAGCACTCCGAGGTTCGCGATTCCCGTGAACACTGACAAGAGTATAACCATCAGCGAGATCAGGAGTACCTGCTTCTCCCTCCAAAGCGCCTTTGCCGACATTTCAAGGAAAATTCCTGCCAGCCTGATCCTCTGCCTGTACCTGTAGACGAAGACCAGAAGAAGCACGGAAATGCCCGCAAGCAGGGAGCCTATTGCGTAGTGGACCGCGAAAAGCAACCCCGAGAGCACCAAAAGGGCCCCGAGAAAAAAATATATTGACCAGGCCATGACCGGCCTGGCATATTTGATCATAAGCTTCACTATCCCCATCATCGACAACAGAGACAGTCCCAGAAGGGCCGCCCCCACCTCTGCAATCGATGCCCCGTGCCGGCCCAAAAAATCAGACACGTACCGGTACATCATCGACAATATCGTCTGCGTGAAAGCGCGGCTGGACTGGAGTTCCGCAAGCGCTTGATTTGTGATTGTGTATATTTGGTAAAAGCCGATGATGCAAAAAACAGCAACAACTGCCAGGAGAACCGCGGCCGGTATTTTTCCCATATCAATGCACTAAACGACTGAAATCTGGACCTCTTCCTTTATGTCCCTTCCCTTCGGTATGTCGAAGCTGGCCACCAGCTTCCATTCGATTGATTTCGAAGTGAACGTCAGCCTTTCCGCTGTCTTCAGTATCTTTCCGAGGTTCCCTTCGGGGCCTTTGGACATTTCGACATCCACCGGTATCCGGATCCGGAATCTGTACGACTGCACCCCTTTTGCGTACTCCCTTTCGCTGTCCAGCGGCTGCCTAAACTTGTACACGTTCACTTTTTGGTTCTGGTAGGTGGTTCCGATAAGCCTCCTAATCCTCTGTGAGCCAACGATCCCGACAAAAACCCCGGCCCCGTGCTGCGGCTTTTTCAGCTCAAGCCTTATCGTTCCCTGGACCGTTTCCCCGGGGGAAAAGCTGTATTTTGGAATCTCTATCACCATTTTACCTTTTCCCAGGCCGAACATGTTGTTTATTTGTCCTCAGGGGCTTATATTGCTTAGCGCCGCAGTTGCAGTGAATGAAAGTGCCCCGCATTGTGTCAATGCGCGAAACCCAAAAACAGCCGGCTGACAGCAGCGGCGACTATCGCCATGAAGATCACGCGATCCCCCTGGGGGACTTGTGCCCATTTCCGCGGAAATACTGCTTGCCACCCCGCTTCCAAATGCAACACAAGTCAGGATAGAAAAGCAAAACCTCATGAGCCATAAGCCTTCTGCATCAGGAGCGCGTCCTCCTCGATGTTGGGACTCTCTGAGATGAGGACCCCCTTCACCTTGAAATCCCTTAGTGTTTCCATGAGCTCCCCGTATTCCAGGCCCGAGTCCCTGAGGTTCCTGTGCGCCTTCTCCCCCCTTTCCCCGAACTCAATCCCCTCGCAGTGCATGTGCATGTTCTTCAGGGCATCCCTCCCGAGAGCAGCCTCCACCTTCTCCAGGACCCCTGCGAAGTCCTTCCGCGAGTTCAAGTCCCCGCGCGAGCGCGCGTAAAGGTGGGCCCAGTCTATACAGGGCAGGACCTGCTCCAGTCCCGCGGAGACGTCCAGAACCTCCCTGAGCGAGCCCCATGATGATAGCCGGCCCCCTATCTCAGGGCGAATCCAGATGTTGTTCCCCTCGGACTCCAGCTCCTCCACTGCCGCCCCGATGGCCTTGCTGACTCTCTGATACGCCCTTTCCCTCGGCATCTTCATGTAAAAGCCCGCATGGAAGCAGACAGACCACGCCCCGCAGAGGGAGGCTATCCTGGCCGAGTTCAGCAGTCTCGCCATACTGGCCTTGAGCTTCTCCGGGTCAGTTGCGTTCATATTTATCCAGTAGGGCGCATGGCAGGTGAGGACCACCCCTTCCCTACCGGCAACCTTCCTGACCTCGGGCGCCTTCTTCTCTGATATGTTTATGCCCCTAACGAACTCGAGCTCCATTGCCCCGAGGCCGAGCCTCTTCACGTCCCGGATACCCTGGAGGGTGTCCCCGCGCGTGGACACGGGGATTCCCGCAGTCCCAAAAAGAAGCCTGTCCATGCGACTGAATTGGCGGGGCGATTTAAAAGCGCGGCCCCTGGGGATTGCGGATTTGGAATAACGGGTTCAGCACAATGATCCCCTACCCAGACACCTCTAAATTGACAAAACAAAGCAACCAAGCCCCTGAGAAACCCGGTTGCCTCGCTGCCCGTTCCCTTGCTCACTTTGCCTGAACCAAGAATGCCGATTTTCATGGATAGGCTTGTACCTGAAGTGCCAAAAAGCATACCTGAACATGGGCCGCAGAGCCAAGGAGCCTGCGTGCGGCTGAACCGAAAAAACGGAAAGTAAAAATGCAGTGAATTCACACCTTCTCCCCGACCTTCTTCTTGGAGATGGCCGCGTTTATCTCCTCCACGATTTCCTCCACGGCCTTGTCCGAAAGCCCGTGCGACTTCGCGCCCATCTCGAGCGATTCCATGGAACTCGCGACGCAGCCGATGCACCTGAGTCCGTGCGCCATCATTATGCCCGCCGCCTCCGGGTGCTTGCTGAGTATCTCGGAAATGCCCATATCCTTGCTGACCTTCTCTATCATGCTCACTCCTTCGGGAAGACCTTCTTCCCGTCCTTGAAAACATGTATCACGAGCGCGGGGCAGCCCTCTGCCGCCTGCTTGTTCTGCTCGAATGCATCCTCCGCGACTTCCCGCTTGAACATTTTCCCTTCCTTCTCCCCTTCCAGAAGGGTGGCCTTGCCGTCATCCTCCAGCTTCCAGAAGTCCTGCGCAACCGCGGCGCAAACGCCGCAGCCGATGCAGTTCTCGCGGTCGTGCTCTAACACAATTCCTGACATCCGAACCACTATTCTATAAAGGTGCGGGAGCATTTAAAAAACTTTCGCGGGAGGATTGCCTTTTGACGTATTTCAGCAGCCGCCGCACCCGCCTGCCGGGTGCTTCATCGTGGGCCTCTTTCCGCTCCTGGTGAAGCTCCCCTCCTCCGAGGGCTCGTCCCCCCAGTCAGTCCACATCCTGGGTTTCTCCTTAAACTGCCTGAACGGGTCGTAATGTTTTCTTATATCCTCTTTCTCCTGCTCGGAGAGGTTCCTCACGTGCTTGTCATCCGCGAGCTTCTTCCCGTTCCTCTTCTCCCACTCTGCCGCGGGGACGGAGAACTCTCTCTGGACCTTGTCCCTGTAGAGCTCGGGTATCACGTTGAATGTGCAGAACGGCAGGACCCTCCCGTCCGGGACAGCGTAGTGTATGGAGCACTTGTGTATCCTGTCGATGTCCCAGTTGTAGGGATCCTGGAAGTGCATCATCCCTATGAAGAGCGAGTTCTTGTGGAAGTCCTCGAGCCCCTTGAAGTCACCCTTCATCACACCCCCGAGTAGGCTCAGGAACTTGAGGTCCTTTGGCTTCTGCTTATCGTCCACGTACTTCCTCATGTTCAGCATGACCTTCGAGAGGGCGACTGCCTTCCTGACTTTCTTGACCCTCGCCTTCTGGATATCGTCCGCAAGCTCCCCTAAGTACTCGAAGAACCCACCCGCATCAAAGAATCGAGGCAGCGGTATCAGGCTGCCCTTCTCGTCCCTGAAGACATAGGTAGCCATCCCACAGGCGAAGTGGGTGGAGAGCCTGTACTTCCTCTTCTGCTTCATCGCTTCCACGAAGTCCGTGACCCTCCTCGTGCAGGGGATTGGGAAGAAGTCCTCTTTCCCCATCTGACCGTCTGTCTGCTCTGATATCTTCTTGATCGCCGAGGGGATTGTTATCCTCTGTTGCCTCCTCATCTTGTCAGGCATCTTGCCGACAAGCGAGACGGGCTGGAAGTTCACGCTTCTGACCGCGTGGATGTTGCCGAAGCCGAAGCGTATGATGTCCCCGAGTTCGTGGTCGTTAATCCCGCCTATCACGGTCGGGACGAGCACGACTCCTATGCCTGCCTTGTGGCAGCTGTCTATCGCCTTCGGAGCCTCCCAGTAGTTCTTGGGATTGGTCTGGGGCGTAACCCCGTCAAAGCTGAGGTAGAGATTGCTCACTCCCGCCTCCCTGAGCCTCTGCGCCAGGCCGGGGTCCTTCGCGAGGTTTATACCGTTCGTGTTCAGCTGCACGTGTTCGTAACCGACCTCCCTGGCAAGTCTCACGATTTCAGTGAGGTCCTCCCTGAGAGTGGGCTCTCCGCCAGTGAACTGGATCGAGTTGGCCCCCACCGGTTTGGTGTCCCTCATGCTCTTGAGCATCAGCTTCATCTGCTCCATGGTGGGTTCGTAGACGTCCTCGCCTTCCTTTGCGTAGAAGAAGCAGTACCAGCAGCTCAGGTCGCAGCGGTTGGTGACCACGATGTTGCCAAGGCCCGTGTGGCTCTCGTGCTCGCTGCAGAGGCCGCAGTCCATGGGACACCTCACATCGGCCTTCTTCATATGGGGGTTCTCTATCTCTATCCCGGGGTCCTGGAAGCCCTCCGCCTTCCTGTACATCTCCCAGTCCCCCCAGTAGACCTCCTTGAACACCCCGTGTTCGGGGCAGGACTTCTGGAGCCAGACCTTCCCGTCCTTGACATAAACCACAGAATCCACGAGGAAGGAATCCCATTTTTCCTCCTCAGTGCAGCCCGGGCACAGGGACTGGTGGAACTTGAGTATCCTCGCGCCCTTCTCGTTCCTCAGGAGCTCCACGAGCTTGGCCTTCCTCTCCTCGGTGAAGCTGACGTAAGGAGAGGCCGAGGCCTTCTTCCAGTCGACCAGTTCCACCGGGCTTGCTTGTGGGTAGGATGTTGGCATTTTCCCTCCTGAACAAGTTTTAATACTTTTAGAAATTATTAAACACTCT
>CAZMBQ010000038.1:0-7048 GCA_964564705.1 uncultured archaeon | reverse complement strand
AAGGCGGCACTACCGCCCGGGAAAGGTCGGGCATACGCGTGGTGATGGACCTGATAAACACCCTCTCGGAAAAGAAGAAGGAGATACCCGTGGAGGACATAAAGGAGGCCGCCGCAAAGGAGAAGATAGACCCTGACACCTTGGAAGATATACTGGACAAGCTGAGGAACGAGGGAATGCTCTTCCAGCCCAACCCCGGCTACGTCCAGAAGGTCTGACTCCGGCTATTTCCTGGCGGGCCTTTTTCGAGGCGGCCTCTTCGCTGCCCGTGCCTGGCTGGTCCCGATCCCGTGGCCGAAGAAGTGCACCATCATCGCTGATATGATCAATCCTATGTATACTACGAGCCAGACGACCAGGAAAAGGAACGCCGCGACGAAAAAGCCCCCACCCGCTATGTTCATCTGCGGGATGAGCAGCACTATCACGAGAAGCCCTATCACGACGCTCAAAAGCCCCAGTATTATCATCCCGCTTGCCTGCAGGAAGTTCTCGTCCTTCATTGGTTATATTTTCTCCTATCCCCCATATAAAGCTTTTTTATTCCTGACTGCCAATAATTAAGTGCCTGATCTTATGGAATGCCCCAAGTGCGGAGGCGGATGCCTGCTTTCTGAGGAGGAGCTGGTCAAGATACTCGAGGAGCGCGCCCGGGAAGCCGTCAGGGCAGTGGTGAAGGCAAGCTACGTCTGCCGCGCATGCTCCGAGAGGTTCAGCCGCCTGTTCGTGGACGACCTCGCGAGAAGGAGGCGACCCCCTGAAAGGCCCCCCTCCCAATATGCCCAGGAGCAGTCCCAGGAGGCCGAATCCTCGGACCCAGCAGAGGGCCTGAAGTTCTTCTGAATACGGCGGAAGCATTTAAATCCTCACTCCAATCTCTATCCATGTCAGCCAAGGCCGTCCTGGGGATCATCATGGTGGCAGTCCTGGTTGCTGTCCCGGTTGCCGCGGGAATACTGGGGGACTACCTATGGTTCTCCTCGATCGGTCTGGAGAGCGTCTTCCTCTCAATATTCTTCACTCGATTCTGGATGGGGCTTGCTGCGTTCGCGGCCTTCGCCATCTTCTCGATCGCCAACCTCAGGTTCGCAGCCCGCGGAAGCAAACGCTCCATGAAGCCGTTCTACCTCCTCGCCCTGCTCTTCTCCCTCGCGCTCGGCCTCGGGTTCTCGGGATCCTGGGACACTATGATAAGGTACGCCAACTCGGTCCCCTTCGGACTCCAGGATCCGCTCTTCTCCATGGACATAGGATTCTTCGCATTCGAGTTCCCCTTCCTGGGACTGCTGATATCCTACTTGATCGCTGGTTTGTTGCTAACGCTCTTCCTCTTCCTCGCCTCCTGCGTGGCAGCGCACGCCGGCGTAAGAAAGGCCGGGGACGACCTGGAAGGCTTCGAGAGGCCTTCAGTTGACTGGAAGGCGGTCAAGAAGAGGTCCACCCCACAACTGAGCCTCCTTCTCGGTCTCCTGTTCTTCGCAATCTCGTTCGGTCTCCTGCTTGCCCAGTGGTCCCTGGTACTCTCGCCGACGGGCGCGGTATTCGGCGCAGGATACACCGACGTCAATTTCACTCTCCCTCTACTGAGCATCCTCCTATTCATTTCCGTTGCGGTGGGCCTCCTGTTCCTCGCGAACATCAGCTTCAAGAGGTGGCGCCTCACTGTCGAGGGGATAGGAGCCTTTGTCTTGGTCCTGGTGGTGGGCCTGGCAGTCACGGGCGTGGTGCAGGCATTCATAGTCGAGCCGAACGAGTTCAACCTCGAGAAGCCCTACATAGAGCGCAACATAGAGCAGACCCTCAGGGCATATACCATCGACTCGGTCGAGGAGAGCCTTTTCCCTGTCTCCTACAACCTCACCCAGGAAGACATCTCAGCCAACCATGGAACCCTGAACAACGTGAGGCTCTGGGACTGGCGCCCCCTAATGACCACATACAACCAGCTCCAGCTCTTCAGGACGTATTACAGCTTCAATGACGTCGACATAGACCGCTACCATTTGGACGGCGAGTACAGGCAGGTCATGGTCTCGGCAAGGGAGATGGACGTATCCTCCCTCCCTTCACAGGCGCAGACATGGGTCAACACCCGCCTGGTATACACGCACGGCTACGGCTTCGTTATGAACCCGGTGGACAGCGTCACCCCGGAAGGCCTTCCCGAGTTCCTGGTAAAGGACATACCTCCGGCCCCCCAGGTACAGGACCCCTCCCTCCGGGTCGAGAGGAACGGTATCTACTTCGGCGAGGGAGATCTTGACTACGCGATAGTCAAGACCACAACAGAGGAATTCGACTACCCCGTCGGGGAGGGCAACGTCTACACCTCCTACGAGGGCGAAGCGGGTGTGGAAATCGGATCCCTGCCGAACAGGATAATCTACGCCCTCGAGTTCCGCTCCCCCCAGATACTCTTCTCTTCCTCCATTCAACCGGAAAGCAGGATTCTCCTCCACAGGAACATCCTGGACAGAGTAAGGACAGTCGCTCCGTTCCTCGAATACGATTCCGACCCTTACATTGTGCTGGATTCCGGGAAGCTCTACTGGATAATCGATGCCTACACGACCCTGAACACCTATCCATATTCCCAGCCGTTCGAAATGGGCTTCCTCAGGGACATAAACTACGTGAGGAATCCTGTCAAGGTGGTGGTGGACGCGTACAGCGGGGAGCTCTCATTCTACGTGATAGACCCGGAAGACCCCCTCATACAGTCCTACCAGAAGGCCTTCCCCTCGCTCTTCCTACCCATAGAGGAGATGCCCACCTCCCTGAGGAAGCACGTCCGCTATCCCGAGGGGCTGTTCATGATTCAGGCCTCGATCTACTCGGTCTACCATATGGAGGATCCCATGGTCTTCTACAACCGGGAGGACGTCTGGGTCTCCCCCGAGGAGATCTACCGCGGCTCCAGGCAGGAGCTCGCCCCATATTATGTGATAATGAAGCTTCCGGGTAAGGAGAAGGAGGAATTTGTTCTCATCCTTCCCTTCGTCCCGAGGGGCAAAGACAACATGATAGGTTGGATGGCTGCCAGGAGCGACCAGCCAGACTACGGGAAACTAATGGTTTTCAGATTCTCCAAACAGGAGCTGATCTACGGCCCGCTCCAGATAGAGGCGAGGATAGATCAGGACACCGACATCTCCGCCCTCTTCACCCTCTGGTCACAGGCAGGCTCCTCGGTAATCAGGGGCAACACCCTCATCATACCGGTTGAGGACTCCATACTCTACATAGAGCCGGTTTTCCTAGAGGCCACGGAGAAAGGGACCCTGCCCCAACTGAGGCGCGTGATAGTGGCATACGGCGACAGACTGACCATGCAGCCCACACTCGAAGACGCATTGGAAGTGATATTCGGCAAGTCCCCCGGTCAAGGCCCAATAAGCCTCCCGGACGACACCCCTGAGGAGACAATAGAAAGGATAAGGCAGCTGTTCCAGGATGCTCAGGACGCCCTGACGGACGGCGACTTCACGGCATACGCCTCCGCGATAGAGCAGATAGGCGAGCTCCTTGGCGCTTCCTGAAACGTTTAAAAAAAATGTTTCGGCGGCATTGCTCAGAGAGGAAGGGACAATGAGACAGACAGAGACGGGGTCTCGGACGATTTCTTCATAAGCAAGCCGTACCGGGACGCGAGGGCATTCACCATATTTGAGGGCACCATGGAAATAAACAAGCTCGTGATTTCAAGAAAACTGGTTGAATATCTCCACGATCCGGAACGCGGCGATCCCGGTCGGTGCGGCTCTGGATTACCCCATCGAATTGTTCCAAAAACTTATTTTAACGTTTAATGCGCTGATTTTTGAGGAATGTATCATTTTATATTTTAAAGACAATATTATACCGGGTTTGATGTATACGTGCCGCTCCTGCATACCGCCTTCGGGAAAGAAACGCCATTTAACGGTTTTTGATAAACCTTATAAGCAAAGGAATACAATTCCCCTGACAGCAGCCTTCCTGGCAGCTTTCCTCCTCCTGTCGCCGGCCGCGTACGCCCTCTCCTCCACCCTTGAAGTCTTCGACAGCGAACAGGACGAGGAATCCCAGGTCCAGAGCAGCTCCCAGATATACGTCAATGACAGGGCGGTTTTCTACGCGAATTACTCCGGCACCGGCATCAGCCTGGGCCAGGTCCTGTGGAGGAATCCCGATGACCTGGGAGCAGGCTACGCCGTCTGCGCAGCAGACATAAACGGCGACGACTCGAGGCAGGAGTTCGTGTATTCAGAGGCGGACAACATGATAGCTTACTACCCCAACGGCACCGAGGCATGGAACGCACACAACGCGGAATTCGATTACGCCTACGGCATCGTTTCAGGCGACTTCAACAGCGACGGCCAGGAGAACATAGCTTTCATCTCCACCCACGGCGAGCTGTTCATACTCAACGCGAGCGACGGCTCCCTGGTCTACGAGTCAGAAGACTATTACACCGGATACTCCCTGGCCCATGGGGACATAGACGATGACGGCAACAGGGACGATTTCGCGATAGGGGTGAGGGACGTGAACGCGGGCACCGCGAACAATTACGGCATAGTAGTCATCACGTACAACGAGGGAACAATGGACTGGGAGGAGAACTGGACCGCAAATGACGGCTCAAGCATTATATATGAGGTTGAAGTATCCGAAATCGACGGTGACGACAACCTGGTGGGCTTCGTGGACAACAGTGGCGGCAAGGTATTGGTATACAAGGGCGACGGAACCGTAGACTGGTCCACTGACGACCTGGGCAACACCTACAGTTTGGAGTTCTTCGACCAGGATTCTGACGGCAAAGAGGACGAGGTGGCCGCAGGGGAGAATGGGGAGCTCAGGGTCTTTGATGAAGAAGGGAACCCCCTCTACACGAAGACAGAGACCAACGGCAACGAGTTCGAGGTCGAGAAGTTCGACTTCGATGGCGACGGAATTTACGACGACATTGTGGTGGGCTCTAACTACAACACGATCCACGCGTTCAATTCCGACGGCACTCTGAGATGGACCTTCAACTCCCCGACAGAGGAGTGGGAGACCTCATTCTACACCACCCGATTCCTAAACATCCGCATCGGCGACGTCGACAACGACACCTCCGATGACATAATAACCGGAGGTTACGGGTTCAGCTATTTCATCCTCAACGCATCCGGCTCCATAACAGGGAAGCACTACTACGGGAACGAGGAAGGCGTAATATCCAACGGCTACATAGGACATTCATATTCGGACAGCCTGGGAATAGACATCCTGAACGACACAAACGGGGACGGTCTGCCCGAGATAGTGTCCAACAGGGCCTCGGGCTTCGTCTACGTGGGCCAGCAGGCCCTCTGTACCATAAGCATAAACGGATCCGAGGAGTACATGTACTTCAACCAGTCCTCAAACCTGTGGGAATACTACATTAACTTCAACGCAACCCAATTCACCCGTGCCTCCCTACTCAACAGAACCTTTGACTGGAACGTAACCTGCAGGAAAGGCGGCTATGACACCCAGTCCTCTGCAGTGAAGAACGTGACAGTCCAATTGAGGAACGCCTCGATAGAGGCGTATGACCAGGAGGACGACAGCGAAGACAAGGCAGGCTGGCTTTCTGAAGACACTGTCTCGGTAGGGGAAGACACCCATTTTTTCGTGAACTACACAGACCTCGAGGACAACGCCCCCATCACCCAACTGGGCATGATAATGAAATGGTACGACGACATAGGTTACGGTCTCTATGACGTTAAGGCGATAGACCTTGACGGGGACGGGGACAAGGACGGCTTCGTCTACTCCGAGGCAGACAACATAATGGCCTACTACCTGAACGGCACCCAGGCATGGGACTCCTCGGACAGCACTTACGACTACCTCTACAACCTCAGGGTCGGCGACTTCAACGGCGATTCCAGGGAGGAGGTGGCAGCTGTTTCTAGTAGGGGACATCTGGTGATCCTCCACAACAACGGCACCCTGCTTCTCCAGTCAGAGGACTACGGCGCCTGCTACTCCCTCGCTTCAGGGGACGTGGACGACGACGGAAGACAGGACGACCTGATAGTGGGCTGCTCCTCTGTTCAGGGAAGTCATGGGATAGTGGTTTACCTCTACAACGAGTCCTCGGAACGGTTCGAGAACGAATGGAACGCCACGGACTCTGCAAACACCATACGTGAAATAAAGATATCCGAAATAGAGGGCAGTGAGAACCTCGTGGGATTCGTCGACTACACCGGCCAGGAGAAGGGATACATTTACTGGGGAAACGGCACCAAGTTCTGGGAGACAAACGATCTCGGATCCTATGCCAATTGTCTGGCATTCATTGATTATGACGGAGACGGGCAGGAGAACGAGGTCGTGTTCGGGGAGAATGGGGAAACCTGGATATACAATGAGTCAGGAGAGATAGCAAGCCATGATGCATCCACGACCGCCACATGGGAGATGGAGGCCCTGGACTTGGACGGCGACGGCATCCGCAGCGATTACGTCTTCTGGGACCAGTTCAGCCTCAAGGTCCTGAACAAGACAGGAGATCTCCAGTGGTCGTATGACTTCCCCCTCGAACCCTATGCCTCCCTCAGCGTAATTGACATAAACAATGACGGTGAGTCGGAGATCCTGCTGGGAGGAGGCTACGGCCAAGCAATCCTGTACATATTTAACAAGACAGGGACCCTCCTGCACAGGGAGAACTTCGTATTCCCGGGCAACATGGACTCCACCGAAATAGCGAGGATAGGTGCGATATATTACGGTCACGGGGCAGGAATCGATTATGCCATCATGGGAAACCGGACCTACCTGGGATTCACCGCAGAGAACTCAAATGTGGGAATACTGGAGGTCTATCCCAGGTGCTGGTTCGTTTACAACGGCACTTCTTCCCTCATGAAGTACAACTCATCCGCGGGCCTCCACTACTACAACAGGAGCTTCCCCGCCTCCGGCGACTACAATTGGAGCGCCTCCTGCGAGTCCGCCAGTCATGTAACGAGGAACTCGTCCCTGAAGACGATCACCATCGCAGCCGAACAGCTGA
>CAZMBQ010000037.1:0-7118 GCA_964564705.1 uncultured archaeon | reverse complement strand
TTATGCCGACCCCCCGGTTTCCCCTTATGGCTGTCCTCACGGGCCTGCCTCCGTCGAGGTTCGTTCCTGCAAGTCTGACTATCTTCCCGCGGGATCTTGGCCTGGCTGTACCCGCCGGCCCCGCTTTCTCAGACACGGTTTTTTCTGCCATATCGCTCCTTATATAAGGATTGAGTAATTTATAAGTTAAAACCTTTTAAATCATAAGCCAATAGAAGTGATGTTTGCCATGAAAGCGGATGTTTACGGTTTGGGCGGGGAGAAGAAGAGGCCTGTCGAGTTGGGGAGGGCGTTCTCTGTTCCCCTGAGGGAGGATGTGATAAGGAGGGCCTTCCTCGCGGAGTCCTCGCGAGCGAGGACGCCTTACGGTTCGGATCCACTCGCAGGGAAGAGGACATCCGCGCACTACCACGGGAAGAGGCATTACAGGTTCACTATGATGAACAGGGAGATGGCGAGGATGAAGAGGATACACGGTCAAGGATTCCTCAACTACACCGCAAGGTTCGTCCCCCAGGCAGCAAAGGGCCGGAGGGCCCACCCGCCAAAGGCAGGGAAGAAGTGGGAGCAGAAGATAAACAGAAAGGAGAGGATGCTTGCGTTGCTCTCCGCGATCTCTGCCACTACCCAGAACTCCAAGACATTCATAATAGAGGACAGTTTCGAGGGCCTGAATAAATCCAGGGATGTGGCAGGCGTCCTCGGGAAGCTCGGGATAGTGGCCCGCGCGAAAAGGAAGGTCCGCGCAGGCAGGGGCAAGTCAAGGGGGAGGAAGTACAGGAAGCCCAGGGGTGCGCTGATAATAGTGAGCAAGTCCGCGGTCCCGAAGCTGCCGGGAACAGAGGTGGTGCTGCTCAGGGACCTGAGCGTCTCGGATCTCGCCCCGGGCGGCGTCCCGGGAAGGGCGTGCCTTTGGACAGAGTCATGTGTAAAGGAAGTGGAGGGGCTGGTAAAATGAAAGCGGAAGCCGGGATGGTGAAAAACGCGGAGGCGGGTGCGAAGCCTGCGGAAAAGACGGAAAAGAGGAAGCACAAGGAGAATCTCAGGGAAAGCACTGGAGGAAAGCCTGCTCCGAAGGCGGCTGAAAAACCAAAGGAGAAGCCCACCGGGAAGGGCGCGGCATTCGACCCCTGGAAGGCACTGCTCTATCCCCACCTCGCCGAGAAGTCCATGGGGATGGTGGAGTTCCAGAACAAGCTCACCTTCGTGGTCAGGAAGGACGCGAACAAGAGGGAGATAAAGGAGGCGGTCGAGAGGGGATTTGGCGTGGAGGTCACTGGCGTGAACGTTGAGGTCACGATGAAGGGCGTCAAGAAGGCGTATGTCACACTCTCCCCGAAGAGCCAGGCCGCAGACATCGCCACGAGGCTCGGCATGATATAGGTGAACGGCCATGGGAAAGAGGATAATACAGCAGAGAAGAGGGAAGGGCTCCCCCACTTACAGGGTCCCTTCCAGGAAGTTCAGCCCCAGCCCCGTTTACAGTGAGCATGACGGGGTCATCAGGGACATGGTGAGGAGCCCTCTCATAGATGCCCCGCTCGCAAGAGTGGAGTATGCTGATAGGAACTCGAGCTACATAATAGCGGCCGAGGGCATGAAGGTCGGGGACAGTGTGAAGGCATTCATAATGCCGCTTTCCATGATAAGTGAGGGGACCAGGATATTCGGCATCGAGACCTCGCCCAATTCCGGGCCAAAGATGTGCAGGAGCCCCGGGACTTTTGCCACACTGGTTTTCAAGGGCCCCAGGGAGGCGGTCGTTCAGCTGCCGAGCAGGAAGAAGAAGAGCTTCCACCTTTCCTGCAGGGCGACGCTAGGAATCCCGGCAGGCGAGGGGAGGGCGGAGAAGCCAATGGTCAAGGCAGGAAACAAGTGGCACGCCATGCATGTCAGGGGCAAGCTTTACCCGAGGACTTCTGGAAACAAGATGAACATAGTGGACCACCCATTCGGGGGCTCGGGCCACGGCAAGGTGAGGAGGCCCGTTTCCAGGCATGCTCCTCCGGGAAGGAAGGTCGGGACAGTCTCCCCGAGAAGGACCGGGAAGAAGAAATAAATTACTTTCCCACATTATTTGCTTATGGCCAGAGCCGTGACTCCAGGGGAATACAAGGGAAGCTTCAGGGACTATCTCAGCAGTTCCGTAATCTCCACTTTACTGAACGGGGACAATGAAGCAGCGGAGACGAAGATAAAACTCTCAATTGATTACATGCGTGAGTGGCTTGCAGACCGCGACGGCCTTCCAGAGTCGGGAAAAGGTGCTATAAGGCAGCTAATGGAGGCGCAGAAATATCTCAGAGCGGGGAACCTCGGAAAGGCTGCCAATCGGGTTGAAACAGCGGCCGTGCTCTTCAAGCTCTATGAGAGGAGCTTGTCGGGAAGCGGGGAAAGTGCGCTTGAGGATGAGATGTTTGATGCCCTGAATTCCGCGGGCCCGCCTGATTACATGTCCGCGGAAGCGTCCGGGTATGTGCCCGACGCTCCCGAGGAAGATCCACCGGAAAAAAACAGGCCTGCCGCCCCCAGGCCCAGCAGAAGAAGAATAGACAGCCATTTAAGGAGAAAATGAATTCTTGGCGCCGAAGGAAACCTTAAAAAACCCGCGGTATAATGATAGTTATGGCAAAGTTCGCTTACAGAGGAAAGAGCTGGGAGGAGATACAGGACATGGATTTCAAGGAATTCAGGTCCATAATGCCTTCCAGGCAGAGGCGTTCCCTGGAAAAGGGCTTCACCACTGCCCAGAAGAAGCTGCTGTTGAACATCCAGCGGAACAAGGAGAAGTTCCACAGGACAAAGTCCAGGCAGATGATAATCATACCCGAGATGGTCGGGGTCAAGGTGGGGGTGCACAACGGCAAAGAATATGTGTCCCTGGACATCAGACCGGACATGCTGGGCCGCAGGTTAGGGGAGTTCGCGCCAACCAGGAAGGCTGTCAAGCACTCTGCGCCCGGTTTCGGGGCCACCCGGTCGTCCAAGTTCGTACCGCTGAAGTGAGGTGTCTGAATGCACAAGTACGTTAGCAACCCAGATCCGAAGAAGTCCGTCAGGGTCTACGGCAGGGGCACGAGGGTCTCTGCGAAGGAGTCGGCATCGATCTGCAGGGCGATCAGCGGACTCCCGCTTCCAAAAGGCAGGAAGTTCCTGGAGAGACTGGTGGAGGGGGTCGAGAATCTCAGGGGCAAACATCATACCGGAGCCGCGCTCGAGATTTCCGGGCTTCTCAAGTCGGCGGAGGCCAACACAGAATTCAAGGGCCTCGCGCCCGAGAGAATGGTGATACACGCATCCGCGCACAAGGGATTTTCATTCGCGACCCCCAGGAGGTTCAAGCAGCGGGGGAAGAGCAGGTCAGTGACCAACATACAGGTGATACTTGAGCAGCGCTGAATTGCCGGGCCAGGAGGAGGCGCCGCAAATTTATTTAAAACAGCAAGACAACCTAAATTGTATGCTAAAGAAATACTTCGTCAATCAGGGGCTCAAGGAAGTGCAGATAGAGGAGTTCCTGAAGAGGAAGTTCCCGGCAGGGGACTACTCTAAGATGGAGCTACAGCGGACCCCACTGGGGCTGAAGATAGTGATATACTCGCCCACACCCGGGAGGATAATAGGAAGGGGCGGGAAGACCATAAACGAGATGACAGAGGCCCTGAAAGGGAACTTCGAGTTCGAGAACCCACAGCTTGACGTGAAGCCGGTGGCGAACCCCTACCTGGACGCGAACGCCGTGGCGAAGCAGATAGCGCTCTCTCTGGAGAGGGGGTTCAACTTCAGGAGGGTGGGCAACGTGACACTCAAGAAGGTCATGTCAGCGGGCGCAATAGGCGCGGAGATAATAATATCGGGAAGGGCTTCGGGGGGGAAGGCGATAGTTTCCAAGTTCACTGACGGCTACCTGAAGCACTCGGGAGAGCCGTCCAAGACGCTGGTGGATTACGGGTTCGAGGAGGTGCACCGGATAGGGAAGTCAAAGCCCGGGAAGGTGGGCATCAAGGTGAAGATAATGAAGGAATTCCAGACCATCACAGGCGAAAGGAAATCCTCCAGGGATGAGATAGAGCCGGCAAAACGCCTCCAGGCCGCGAGGGAGGAGGCGGCTGAGAAGGAGGAAGCTGCCGGGGAAGTGAAAGAAGCTCTGAAGGAAAGGCCTGCAGAAGGGAAGGAATTTCCCAAGAAAAAATCCACGGAGGAGAAAAAAGCCGAAACCTCTGAGGAAAAGCCCGCGGAAACCAGGAAGCCGAAGGAGGCCGGGGCAAAGGAGGCGGCGAGGAAGAAGCCCGCGAAGAAGGCGCGCGAACCCAGGGCAGCGAAGGGCAAGGCAAAGGGTTAAAATAAAACCTTTTATAAGATTAAGTAGTCTTATTTGGTATGGCAATATTAAGGGCAAATGAAATCAGAAAGCTGGGCAGCAAAGAGCTCAACAAGAGGCTCATGGAACTGAAGCTTGAGATGGCAAAGGAAAGGGCCAACGTTTCTATAGGTGCAACGGCAGCCTCTCCGGGAAGGATAAGTGAGCTGAGGAAGACCGTGGCCAGGATAAACACTCTCAGGAGGGAGGAAGAGGGGAAATGAACGGAGTCTGCCCCAAGTGCGGCCTTCAGAAGGACCTTTGCGTCTGCGAGACGCTGGCAAAGGAGAAGGAAAAGATAGTGGTCAACGTCACAAAGAGGCGGTACGGGAAGGTCATAACCACTGTTCATGGACTGAGCAAGGACGTGGATCCCAAGGGGGTGCTCAAGGAGCTCAAGACAAAGCTCGCCTGCGGAGGGACGCTGAAGGACGGCAGCATCGAACTGCAGGGGGACCACAAAGACAGGATAAAGCAAATACTGATCAGGATGGGCTTCCAGGAAGACCAGATAGAGGTCTGATTTTTTAACCGGGAAGGCAATAATAAGCATGATAACCCCGGAAAACATAGTCCGCCACGAGTTGATAGGGCTGAGGGTGAAGGTGGTGGGCTGCACGAGCAGCCGGCGCGGCCCGGAAGGAAGGGTCGTGGACGAGACCAGGAACATGCTGGTCATCGAGACCCCGGGAGGCGAGAGGACCGTACCGAAGGACGGGCACGTCTTTTCATTCAGCCTGCCTTCCGGCAGCGTGGCCGTGGAGGGCAGGCTGCTCGTGGCCAGGCCAGAGGACAGGATAAAGAAAAAGCAGAAGCGCTGGTAGGCCGGGGAGAGGCAAGCTTTTTAATTCCGGACGCGCATGATAAAGACTTATAAATAAAACAATGAGGTATTAAAGTTATGAAAAAGTCAATAGGCCTCCCGGTAAAGCCCCCTGCAGGCATCTGCAATGACGAGAATTGCGCCTGGCATGGGAAGGTGCCGGTGAGAGGAAGGGCAATAAGCGCGGTGGTCAAGTCCGCCAAGGCGCAGCGCACCGCGATAGTGCTCTGGCATTACAACAAGCTCATTCCCAAATACGACCGTTACGAGAGGAGGAAGGTGCGCCTGGTAGTCCACAATCCGGACTGCATCAAGGCTAAGGCCGGTGACAGGGCGCTCGTGGCCGAGTGCAGGCCACTCTCCAAGACAAAGAGCTTCGTGATAGTCGGCATCGAGGGAAACGGGGAGGGGAAAGGATGAAGTCGATATCCTCGCGGGTGACGAAGACGCTCTCCCCCGGGACGCTGCTCACATGCGCGGACAACTCCGGGGCCAAGATGCTCCAGATAATATCCGTGAAGGGATACAAGGGCACGAGGAGAACCAAGCCTAAGGCAGGGGTTGCAAGCTTCGTGAACTGCAGGGTATACAAAGGGAACGAGAAGGTCAGGAAGCAGGTGCACAAGGCGGTCATAATAAGGCAGAGGAAGGAATACAGGAGGTCTGACGGCACCAGGATATGTTTCGAGGACAATGCGGCCGTGCTCATAAGCGACAAGGGGGAGCCCAAGGGGACCCTGGTCAAGGGACCGGTTGCAAGGGAGGCAGTGGAGAGGTTCCCACTGGTCGGGAAGCTCGCGAACGTGATAGCATGATAAGCTTTGATGATTTCGGGAAACTGGAGCTCAGGATCGGGACTGTGAGGAAGGCGGAGAAGGTGGAAGACGCGGACAAGCTCCTCATGTTGGAGGTGGACATAGGGCGCCCGGTCACGCTGGTGGCAGGGATAGCAGAGGAATACCAGCCAGGGGACCTGGAAGGCAGGCAGGTAGTGGTCCTCGCGAATCTTGAGTCCAAGTCCCTCCGCGGAATCGAAAGCCAAGGCATGGTACTGGCAGCGGTAGACGGCAGCAGGCCGGTCCTGCTGGCAGCGGACAGTGAGGTGCCCCCTGGCACAAGGGTGAGATGAATGAAGCAGTCATGGTCAAGTTCCTGGATAAGCAGCGTGCAGCCGCGGAAGCAGCGGAAATTCAGGCACAACGCCCCGCTTCATGCCAGGCGGAGGTTCCTCTCGGCCCACATGAGCAAGGATCTCAGAGGGGAGACAGGGAGGAGGTCGATGCCGCTGCGCAAGGGCGACGAGGTCGTGGTCATGCGTGGCAGTTCGCGGGGCATGAAAGGGGCAGTAGAGAAGGTGGATACAGGGAAGACGGTGGTGTACGTGGACGGGATAAAGGTCAAGAAGGTGGACGGCTCAGAGGCCCTGAAGCCGCTCAACCCATCCAATCTCATGATAAGCAAGCTCAATCTGGACGACAAGAGAAGGAAGGGCGTGATAGAGAGGAAAAGGCCCTCCAAGTCCAGGGGGGGCAAGGAGTAAGCCATGCACCTGAAGAGAGAGAAGATGCCGAGCTTCTGGGGCCTCGGTTCCAAGGAGAAGAAGTTCGTGACAACGCCCCGCGGGCCGCACCCAAAGGGGATGTCAATACCACTGAAGGTGGTGCTGAGGGATCTGCTGGGCGAGGCTGCCACCGGGAAGGAGGCAAGTAAGATCCTCTCCCAGGGAAAGGTTCTGGTTGACAAGAGGGAGGTGAAGGATGGCAACTTTGCAGTGGGCCTCATGGACACCATAGAGATCCCTGCCTCTGGGAGGCGCTACGCGGTGGGCGTCGGAGGCTCCGGATTAGTGCTGAAGGAGACGCCGGAAACGGGGCAGAAGACTTGCAGGATAGCCGGCAAGACCGCTGTCAAGGGAGGGAAGATGCAGCTGAATAT
>CAZMBQ010000036.1:0-7260 GCA_964564705.1 uncultured archaeon | reverse complement strand
GAGATAACCCTTCCACGAGGCCTCTGAAATCCATTCCTCGGCTGGCCTGTTCCCGGAAATGAGGCCGTTCATGGTGGACGCTATCATGAGGGTTATCCGCATGGGTGATTATTCACACCCGGAAATAAAAAGCCGCCTGCCTCGAGAACCTTCAAGTTGACAAAGCAACGGCCAAAATTTGTATGGGTAAGCTTGAACCAACAGGTGTTATTATTGATAAGTAACGTTTAAAAATCTTTTCCGGGGCCCGCTTCCGCAGTCAAACGTAATCGCTGATCTCTGCCAGCTTCCCGAGCTCCTTCTTCCCGAAGGGCTCCCCGTGGCCGGGCAGCACCTGCTTCACCGGGAGGGAATTTATCCTTTCCAGGGAGGCCGCCATCCGGGCGGGGTCCGAGTTCGCGAAGTCCGCCCTTCCGAGGCCCGTGCTGAATACAAGGTCGCCTGAGAAGAGGAGGTCCTTTTTCCTCTCAAATAGGCATATGGAGCCGCGGGTGTGTCCGGGGGTGTGGATGACCTCGAGCTCGAAGGGGCCGGCTTTCACCCTGTCACCGTCCCTGAGCTTCCTATCAACCTTCCTGGGATTGAGCTTCCCGTCAAAGAAATCCGCTGCAGAGAGCTCTGCGTTCCCACTCTCGAGTATGGTTGCATCGTCCTCGTGTATCGCCACCTGCGCTTCGAGGAAGTAGCCGTTGCCGCCCACGTGGTCAAAGTGGCCGTGGGTGTTAACCACCTGCTTCACATCCTTCATGTCCCTCTTGAGGATGCGGAAGACATCCCTGAGGCGGGTGAAATTGAAGCCCGTGCCAGAGTCAATTGCGGTGTCTCCGAGGAGGTATATGTTGGAATCCATGTCAGAAAGCTGGACCAGCACAATCCCTCCCTCGAGCCTCCTTATCATCGGAACCACTTTTTATTATTTTGTCCGGGAACGTATTTATACTTGAGAGTTTGGAAGTCGGGTGCATATTTTCATGTAGTGGAAGATGAAGCGCCGGTCAGGTTTCTATTGTCAATGGAAGCCCTTTCCGATGAGCCACTTCAAAGGCGTCCAATTCAAGGAAAGCAATTCTTGATACCATTTAATGTTTAAAAATCTTGCCAGAAATTATGAATCGATTCTATGAGATACAGCCGTTTTATTATATCTGTGGAGCCCGGTCTTGAGGATAACCGAAAGCACCAATGCAATGCCAATGAGGTTCAGTATCCAGTTAGTGTTCATTATCGAGAACGTACTTGCCAGAAGAAAAATCCGAATTTTGGAGCAAACCCCAATCCAATGTAAACGGAATTCTCACTCACATAATGTATGAATGGGGTTTTTTTAACATACTATAATATCTTGTCCCTGAACAGGGAGGTTTTCCTGACAACCGGCGTGACGGCCCTGAGCAGCGGTATGCCAATCAGTATCGAGACCACCATCCCGCCTCCTATCCATCCTATTATTGCAGGAGCCACTGACTCTGGGGGTATTATCCCAAAAAGCAGGAATCCATATATAGTCCAGAGAGCCCCCACAATAGGCTGTCCTATCGTTGCCGTTCCTATATATGCAGCGTAATTCTTTTTTGAACGCAGCTCCATGTTAAGTTTGAAAGACCGGAAAATTACCATGGGCAATGCAGCGCCGAATACGTTGCCAAAAGCCAGGACAAATGCGAATATAGTGAATGTTCCCGCTATCAGTGCGCCTATGAGAAGACCTATGTAAATGGATACCGATCCCCTTATTCCAAATCACATTGAGAATGTCATGAAGAATGCGGCGCCAACATAAAACGCGGAGACACCGAAAAACCCGATAGGGAACGTGATTACCCCGATATATTTTAAAATGGCTACCAAACCCGCAAGAACGCCTATTAGTATGAAGTTATTAGAATATTTTCCATGCTTGCTAATTTATTCGAATATTTATAAAGATTCCCAAACCGCCACCCTACTCCTTTACTTCCCGCGCCGGAAGAAGCCCCCGATGCTCCTCTGGGACTTGATCGCCTTCATCCGCACTGCGGTGTCCCATGTCTTCCTCACTATGTCAGGCCATTCCCTGTTCTTTCCTATCCACCCCTGCATCCACGCTATCGTCCTGGGGTTGCTCGAGTAGCCCGGGCCGAAGTCCCCGTACTTCCCGTGGAGAGACTTAACCTCCCGGTCCCTCTCGACCTTCGCCACTATCGAGGCGGCGGAGACAACTGGATACTTGTGGTCTGCCTTGTGCTCCACCACGAGCTTGCTTGCCCCGTCCAGGCCCTTGGCGAGTATCTTCGCAAGCCTCTTGGGGTTGACGTTCGGATTGTCGATGTACGCGGTGGTGGCGCCGAGGAGCCCGAGGATGTCCGCGAACTTCATTGCTTCCAGCCTGTTCAGGTTCACGCCGCCGTTGCGGAGGGAGTCTATCTTGCATGCGGAGACCTTCACCACGACAACGTCGTTCGCCAGCTCCTCTATCGAGGCCGCCAGGGTCTCCCTCCTTGCAGGGGAGAGGAGCTTGGAGTCCTTCACGCCCAGGGTCCTGAGTTTCCTGAGGCCCTCTTTGCGGAACGAGACGCCCGCGATGACCATGGGACCTATGACAGAGCCGCGTCCGGCCTCATCGATCCCTGCGACAACCTCTTCCATGAAATGTCTTCCCCCCAGGCGATAAAAAGCTACTCTCCTCCCCGAACGAATTCCATAACCTCGTCCGTTATGTCGGCCTTTCCCCAGACGGACTTCAGCGTGTTGGTCGCGTAGACCCCCTTGACCCTTCCGTTCCCGTCCCCCCGAAGCATCGAATGGATTGCCTGGTAGCCGACTTCCGGGAGAACCGGGTGGACCGCTGAAACGTAGACGTCCCCCATGTCCTCGGTCCTTTTCATGGCATTGCGTATCGTCCGCGCGGTGGATATGATGTCGTCGACAATTATCACGTGTCTGCCTCCGGCGTTCCTGGACTCCCTTATCTCCACCTCATCACTGAACGTCCTCCTCTTCTCGTGCACGAGCATCGGAAGCCCTATGCTCTCCGCGAACCTCTTCCCAAGCAGGCTTCCGTTCGCGTCAGGTGTCATGACCACGTACTTTTCGGGGTCGATGTCCAGCCTGTCCCTCACGTGCCTGACCAGTGCGGGTATCCCGTCAAGCGGGATCATCTCGAGCCCCTCCACAGTGTGCGAGTCGAAATCCTCCCTGTGATAGTGCGGGTTGAACGTTATGACTTTTCTGGCCCCGTGGGCCCTGAGCTCCCTGGCGAGCCACTCGTGTCCGACGTCCCTTCCGATATCATTGGCTCTCGTGGGGTATTCGTCGTGCCTGGGGTTCTTGTCCTGCCTGCCCGTCACGTAGTAGGGAAGCAGCACGTCAACCGTCTCGGCGTTGAACAGCCTTTCATGGGAGAGGTTGCCCAGCACCCGGGAAAGGCAGTGCACGTATACGGCGAAGCCGGTGTTGGTGGGCTGCTGCTCCATCCTGTACGCCAGAAGAACATGTTTCCCGTCAATGTCGTATTCCCCGTCCACTGAAGGCGAATACTCGCCGTCAGGGAAATGGAACCGGTGGAATCCCCTGTAGTCGCATCCCAGCCTCCTCGCGAGCTGGGAGCCGAAGTCGTCCTTGTCGTGTCCCACTACAAGATCAACCATCTTACCTCTTTACCATTGCAGCGCAAGATTTAAATTGTTCGGGGGCGCTGAAACTCTTTTAAAACTCCGCTGCAACAAATATCTTACAGAGCGGGGTGGAGCAGCTAGGAGTGCTCGTTGGGCTCATAACCCAAAGGTCGATGGTTCAAATCCATCCCCCGCTATCAGGATAACCTTTTCATTCCCAATGGAAAAGCCAAGTGCAGCCCCACCCTAATCGTCTTTATTAACCCGCGGCCGGAAACCTTTTCATGGAAGCCCTCATACTTGCGGCAGGCTACGGGACGAGGATGCATCCCCTCACCAGGGACAGGCCGAAGGCCCTCCTCGAAGTGGGCGGGAGAACTGTCCTGGGGATGCTGCTCGAGAACCTGCGCAGCGCAGGGGTCGGGGGGATCTGGCTGGTCACTAACAGGAGGTTCTTCCCGGCTTTCGAGAAGTGGGTGAAAGAGAACGGGGCGGTCCTGAAGCTGCTGGATGACGGGAGCACGAGCAATGAGGAAAGGCTCGGGGCAGTGGCTGACATAGCATTTGCTGTCCGCGAGGGGCGGATAAGGGACGACCTGCTCGTGATATGCAGCGACCGGATCCTGGATTTCCCGCTGAGTGGGCTTGCGGGGTTTTTCAGGGAGAAGCGCGCCCCAGTGAACGCGTGCTGCGAGGTTGGGAGGGAGAGGATAAGGGGGAGGCACGGGTGCGTGATCCTCGGGGAGGACGGGAGGATTGAGGGCTTTGAAGAGAAGCCCCTGGAGCCGAAGTCAAGGATTGCCAGCTTGGCCGTTTACGTGTTCCCGAAGGAGATGCTCGGGTCATTCGGGGAATACATGGAAGGCGGGGGGGACAAGGATTCGCTCGGCGGCTTCGTTGGGTGGATTTCCCGGAAGGTGGAGGTGTACGGCTTCATTACTGAAGGGGAATGCCATGACATCGGGAGCATGGAGGATTACAGGAAGCTCTGCGGGCGCTGAGTGGCTACCTTCTCCTGAGGATCGCATAGCTCAGGGCTGCGGCGCATGCAAGGAGGAGCAGCGCCCAGTCGGTCAGGCCCGAGAACGATGCGGGGTAGGCGACCGTTATGAGGGCCTCGTCGAAATCGTTTATGAAGCTCCCGGGGTCGGTGGGGTTCTGGGCCTGTGCAGAGAGCCTGAGCTTCTCTGAACTTCCTGGTTCCGCGGCCACGAGCATTACCTCAGCCACGCCCCGGCCGCCGGCCTGAATGTTGCTTATGTTGATGGTCCTCGAGTCATGGGAGACCTGGAACTTGTCGAAGTCCCCGCGCGCCTCCACGAAGCCCGCGGCGTCATACCCGCCGAGTGATATTTCCACATTGTCCAGCGGCTGCTGCTGGGTGTTCCGGAGCTGCACCTCGAGGAGGAAGGAGGTGCCGGCGGTCAGGAGGATGTCATGGTGGACGAAGTTGGATAGTGGGTGGCTTGACAGTGACTGAGTGGTCGTTATCAGGACGTTCCCTGCCACATCCCTTGCCTCCACCCAGTAGACCACCTCGTCCACTGCGCTGAGGGTTATGGGCTCTGCCCCGGTCCAGCATATTGAGTTAGTGCCGCAGGAATAGTTCTTCGTGAATATGCCATCACTCGTCCACTGGAGCCATATCACGTGGTCGGCGAGACCCGAGCCCGGTATCGGGTCGTACGCGAAGGACTTCACTGCTATGGTAGTGTAATTGATGAGGTCCTCGAGGCTGACAAGGTCGTTCATTTCAGAGCCGTTGGTCACGTTGACTGTTGCCAGGGGCCTCTTGGTGTCGATGGATGTGTTCATCTCGGGGCCCCAGACGCTTTCCAGCCCGACCATGTCCCAGCCCTTTACCCTGAAGGAGAAGTTGTCGCCTTCCGATATCTCCCCGAGGCTTGCGTTGGGTTCCCCTCCCAGGGCCGAGCCGAACATGTGGGAGTCCCCGTAAAGGTTGAGTCCCCCGGTGCTGTTGAGGATGTAGCTCCAGTTCCCCGGGGGTTCGCTCATCCACTGGACCCTGTAGTGCGACATGCCTGAATTGACTTGGCCCTGGTCGTCATGGAACTCCCAGGCGACAGCGAAGGGGACGTTTTTAGTCCACTCCTTGAGGGGCTTCACTATGCTGCCCTGGGGAGGGAAGATGTCTATACCTATCTCCACTGTCCCGGACTCTGGGCCGATGTTCCCTGCCGCGTCATCCGCCCTACACTTGAGCGAGTACTCCCCTTCGGGGATGTTTCTGCAGACGGTCCCGGCGGAGGCATTGCCCACGAGATCGCAGTTGAATGTGGTGTTTTCTATCCCCTTCCAGTCTCCCGTTTCCTCCTTCATCCAGACATGCAGGGCGGTTATGTAGGACTCCCCCTCTGTGACGGTCCAGTTGATGGTCAGGGGGTTCGTGCCATAGGGCGACGAGGGGAAGGGTGTCATCTCGCATACCGGGGAGGAGAAGTCGGTCACGACCGTCACGATGTTTGAGTCGTTCTTGTTCTGGGCCCTGTCGATTGCGGTGACCATGAAGTCATAGAAGTGGCCGTCCACCAGTCCGTAGAGTGTGGACTTGCCCGCGGAACTCACTGGAGGGAGGAGTTCTGTCCAGTCCTGTGGGTTCGGTCCGCGGATCCTGTAGCGCACAGTGAAGGAGGCTATTCCAAGGCCCTGGTCAGTCCCGTCCCAGGCCACCTCCACCGAATCCTCCCCTGTGTATGGAGGGAGGTCCTCTATCCAGGGGTATGGAAGGTATGGGTCGTAAAATACCGTGACAGTGTCTATGGTGCTCTTGTCCGCGTTGTCCGTTGCGTTCGCCTTTATTCGGTACTGGTCATATTCCGCGGGGGTGAAGGGGTATTCCCACTTGCTCCAGCCTGCCTGGAGCTGGGTCGCAGACAGCTGGATTGGAGAGGCCTGCCATCCCGAGCCGTCCCAGTAATAGGAATCGCTCATCCTTTGGACAGAGACTTCCACTGACTTGAGCGCCTGCCCCGTTGCAGAGGGCGAGGCTGTCCCGTAAACCGGGGACGGTTCCGCATCCTTCCAGGAGGACTCGTTGTACGCCTTCCCGGAAGGCCCGGGGACGATTACTGAAACCGAGGGATAGTTGGTGTCATAAAAGACGGTGTCGCTGTCCCAAATGCTCTCGATGTTTCCTGCTCTGTCCACTGCCCTCACCTCTATCCGGTTCTCCCCGGGGTAGAGGGTGGGGTTGAAGAAGAACTGCGCATCAGCGCTTCCTGAACCCACTATGCTGACTCCGGCAGACGTCCAGTCCGTCCGGATCGCCCAGCCCTGACCAGAGTGCGTGGAGAGTCTGTACTGGGCGTTGATTATCCCTGAAACATACCCGTTAACCACGAAGTCCTCCAGTGTTCCCGAATATTCGGGCCTCTGGTTCCCGGTTGTGGCGCCGCTGAACTTGTCCAGGATGCTCGTGTCGGGCTCTGTGTTGTCCATCCCGAAAACCACCTCCTCTACAGTGTCCTGCTCGTATCCCAGGACGTCCACTGCCCTGGACCGGAGGCTGAACTCTCCCTCACTGTCCGCCAGGCCGGAGTAGCTCCAGACAACCTGGACGCCCGGATCCCCCGAGGCCCCGGTCGAGATCCAGACAGGCGCCTGTGATGAGAAGGAGTTCCCATCCCAGTAGAGCGAGTCCAGCAGC
>CAZMBQ010000035.1:0-7327 GCA_964564705.1 uncultured archaeon | reverse complement strand
GCAGTCGAGCTTCCTCAGTGTCATGGAAAGGTTGAATATTATCCTCCTGAGCTCCTCGGTGTCCCTTATGTGCAGTCCCAGGGCCGATATCGAATCGATCACCACCCTGGTGGCCTTTGCCTGCCTTATCGTGGACTCTAGTATCTCCACGATGTCGTCCGCCCTGTATGGGTCGTACTTTATGAACGTGAAGTTGCCCGACTTCTCCAGCTTCTCAAAGTCCCAGCCGAAGTTGAGCATGTTCTCCTTCATGTATTTCGGGGGCTCCTCGAACGTGAGATACACCCCATTCTCCTTGAACTTCCTGATCCCATTGTACATGTACTGGGAGCAGAGGATGGTCTTCCCTGTCCCCGCAGTCCCTGTCAGGAGCAGCAGCTGGTTCCTCGGGATCCCTCCGTTCATTATCTCGTCCAGCCCTTGTATCCCTGTCTTCACCCTTCTCATCCTTCCTCCTCAGAAGTATTTGCCCAGCCTCCTGCGGAACACGTACATCCCTCCCGCGCCTCCGATCAGGCCTATGACGAACAGTATTGGGGATTCTGCCCTGAGGGAGTTCCCCGTAACTTCAAGCTCCGCGTTCTGCGCCTGCAGGGAGTTGGTCCTATCCTCAAGGGAGGCCATCTCTGACCGCAGGCCTTCGACCTGGCTCTCAAGCACATCCTTGGTGGACTGTAGCTCCTCCACGCTTTCATGGTAGTCCTTCACCTCGCTTATCGAGGAAGCGAGGCCGTTTTCCATTTCCTCCAGCCTCGAATCCACCCTGTCCAGGTGCTCATCCAAGTAGGATTCCACGTCCGAGCGAAGCACCTCGATCATGCTCCCTACCTCCTCGTTCACGTCCGCGAGCGCCATGAGCTTCTCTATCTCCTCGGTGGGAAGCGTGACCGTAAGGAAAATCGAAGAAATCTCGGTCCCGTCCGCGAGTATCCTCCCCCTGTAATCCCCGACCTCCAGCCCTCCGGGCACCCTTATCTCCACTTCCACGATCGAAATCCCCCCAGAAGGAAGCGTGAAAGTCTCCCCTCCCTCTATCCTCATCCAGGGCGATGCGCCCCCGTCATAGGTGAGCTTCTCGCCCGCGGGATTGTTGAATACCATGAAGAGCGTTGTGTTGGAGCCCTGCTCTGCAGTCACCTCAAGCGTTGCCTGTCCCGGCTGGATAGTGAGAGCCCCTGCCGCTGCAGGAAGCAGCAGAAGGCAAAATGCCGCCAAAACCAGGAGGTTTTTCATGTATTTAATTATGATTTCGAAATATTTAAACTATTCAATCCGAGGTGTTCCATGGTCGAGATGAAGAAGCGCAAGTTCGAGAAGCTCGTGAACAAGCTGGCAGATGTCAAGGGCCGCCATACCGAACTCGTATCAGTCTACATCCCGGACGGGTACAACATAAACAAGGTGGCTGAGCAGCTCAGGTCCGAGCAGTCCACTGCGCAGAACATAAAGAGCAAGCAGGTAAGGAAGAACGTCCTCGCTGCCCTGGACAAGATACTGCAGCACATCAAGGCCTACAAGGAGACCCCTAGGAAGGGCCTCGCCATATTCTGTGGGAACGTGTCCGAGAGTGAGGGGGACGCGGACATCCAGATATTTCCCGTGGAGCCTTTGGAGGAAATAAGGACCCGTCTCTACCAGTGCGACCAGCGCTTCGTGCTCGACCCCCTGAGGGAGCAGGTGGAGGAGAAGGAGGTGTACGGGCTGATTGTCCTGGACAAGTCCGAGGCAGACATCGGCCTCCTAAAGGGAAAGAGAATAGAAAGCCTCCACCACATGGAAAGCATCGTCCCCGGCAAGACCAAGAAGGGCGGCTGGTCTTCCAACAGGTTCGCTCGCATAAGGGAGGGCCTCCTGGAGGACTTCCTCAAGAGTGTGGGTGAGGCCGCCAACAAGGAGTTCCTGGGCATGAAGGACCTCAAGGGCATAATAGTGGGCGGCCCTGGCCCCATAAAGGAGGACTTCCTGGAGGGCGAGCACCTGAACTACCAGGTGAAGAAGCATGTCCTCGGCACGGTCAGCACCTCCTACACCGGGGATAACGGACTCAAGGAGACCGTCGAGAGGAGTGATTCCCTGATATCAGAGGCCTCCGCAGTCAAGGAAAGCCAGCTCCTCGAGAGGTTCTTCACAGAACTCGCCAAGGACACCGGCCTCGCCGTTTACGGCGAGGAAAGGACCCTCGGCCTCCTGAAAAAGGGTGTGGTCGACATCCTCCTGGTCTCTGAGAGCTACTTCAGCGAGAACGAGTCGGGTATGGAATCGGTTCTCAGGGACGCGGAGGACATGGGTACCTCGGTTGAGGTCATCTCCAAGGACTCTGCCAAGGGCGCGCAATTCAAGGAGCTTGGTGGGCTGGGGGGACTGCTCAGGTACAGCGTCACCCAATGAATCAGTCGGTTCCAGGCCTGACCTTTATCCCTATCTTCTCGAACCTGTATTTGAGCTTGCCCAGGGCATTGTGTATGTCGTCCAGGGTCCGCGCCCCGGTGCATATTATCTTGCCCGAGCCGAACACCAGGAAAGCGACCCTGGGCTCCGATATTCTGTACACCAGTCCGGGGAACTGTTCGGGCTCGTACTCCACGTTCTCTAGTGAGAAGGATATCTCCTCCAGGTTGAGCTTCTTCTTGGTTATTATCCTTGTGGAGGCCACTATGTTTTCCACCTTTATGTCGAACTTCCTCGGCATCGGGACGCCCACCCCCCTTATGTCCTCAACCACCCTCTGCATGGCCACCTTGACCTTCTCTATGCTCTTCGCGCCAGTGCACACTATCTTGCCCGAGGAGAATATGAGCGTGGCTGCCCGCGGCTCTTTTATCCTGTACACGACCCCTGGAAAGGACTCCGGGGAATACTCCGCGTCCTCGAGTTTGTTAGCTATCTTTATGAGCGGGATCTTCTTTCCGAGGGAGGTGAAAGCCACTACGTTCTCGACCTTTATTTGGAACTCCTTTTTAGAAGACATTGAATTATTATATGTCCCTGCAAGCTTTTAAACTAAAGCTTAAACCCCAGCTCTCTTGCCTGCTCCTCAAGCTCCTTTCTCATTGGTTCCCCCCTGTCCTCCTTGGAGTAGAAATCCGTCCTCGCCGCAAGCGAGACTTTCGCTGCCACGAGCCTCGCGGCCTTCCCCCTCTTCTCCTTGGGGGCTCCCTGGACGAGCGGGTGAGCGAAAAGGACCCCATATTTTGGGGGGCGCGATTTCCTGTCCTTCAGGTGCCTGAACAGGCTCTTCTCTGCCCCGAGCAGCTGCACCGTGGAGGAGGGCAGCCTCGCGAGCTTCTCAAGCCCTCCCGCGTGCGAGAGCAGCCTCGCCGCCAGTATATGACCCGCCACCCTGGAAGTGTTCGGCGCCACCTCCCTACACAGCCCTTCGAGGTACTTCTCCAGTAGGGTCCTGTGCCTGAAGAGACCCAGCATCTCGGATGCGAAGTCCTGGACCTGCTTCATGTCCAGCCCCGAAAAAACCATCCCCCCCGAGGCCTCCGCGAGTTTCTCGAACCCGCCCACCTTCCAGCGGCTTCCGTGCCCTGCCACGAGCTCCGCGAACCTCTCGTGCGACTGCACCTCTTTGGAAAGCTCCGGGAAGTGCAGGCCATACCACTCCCTCAGCAGCTCCGAAAACGTGTTGAGCTCCTTCTCCAGCTCCTCCAGAACCCCCGAAACCCTCATCACTATCCTGTCCCTCCCCTCCTCCCTGAGCTTTCCCCTCGTCCTCAGGACGTTCACCTTGGAGAGTATCTCATTCAGCTCTGCCTGGGAGTTCGCCCACTTCAGCCTTATGGCAAGCCCCCTGAAGCCGTCCTGCAGGGCCTTCTTCCCGGGGTTCTCCTCCTCCAGGACCACGCTCATGGCACCGTGCTTTATCTTCCTGTCGGTTATGGTCTCCTTGTATCCCTTCTTCGCCAGCTCTGAAAGAAGCTCGTCCTCCTCCGGAAGCATGCCCTCATTGTCCAGCTTCTCCGCTATCGCCTCCGGATTCTTAGGGAACAGCCTCTTGTCTATGAGGTTCCCTTCCTTGTCGAACACAAAGCTTCCCATCACATTCGTTGCCAGATACGCCCTCATAATGCCTATTCTGGCCTGGGATTTAAATTGGTTTCAGCCTTCTCGAAATCCATGTGCATCCTGCTCGCCTGGATTCCCCTGTTGTCCTGGTACTTTGCGCTGCTGTAAGGCACGTGCTCCCCCTCGATTTTGTGGTAGCAGATCTGGCACACCTCCACAAAAGGGTATACCCTTATGGGGTGGACGCAGAACATCTCGAGCGTCCAGTAGCCCCTGAAGCCCACATCCCCGAAGCCCGCTGTGGCGTGTATGCACAGTCCAAGCCTGCCCACGGATGACCTCCCCTCGAGCATGGGCACGAGCCCGTGCGTCTCGGTGTACTCCAGCGTCCTTCCCAGGTAGAGCTTCCCTGGCCGGAGAATCATACCCTCTGCAGGTATCTTCACCTTCCTGGCAGGATTCTCCCTCTTCATGTCCAGCACCCCGTTCTCGTACACGAGCAACTCGTCGTGAAGCCTGAGGTTGTAGCTGTTCGGGTTCAGCCGCTTCTCTTCGAATGGCTTTATCACTATCGACTTCCCCAGCCTCTTCAGGATATCCTTCCCGGACAGTATCATGCTCCATCACGTCCCTGCAGGGAACGCGGGCATCCGGACCCGCTATATAGTAGAGTTTTTAAACAATGCTTCTGTTGCATCGTTGAACTCGTGCCATTTTTTTATCCCTTCATTCAAAGCGTTTTTGCCTTCTTCTGCTATCTCGTATATTATCCTTTTCCTGCCTTCAACACGTTTATTATTCCTCTTTATTAATTTCATGGCTTCAAGCTCTTTTAATGCGGGGTATATCGAACCGACTGAGACATTGCAGCATCCTTTTGTTTTTTTCTCCAACTCTTTTATTATTTCATATCCATGCTTTTTATTTTCGTTGAGTATGGCCAAGATATACAACTTGACCAAACCCAGCACCAAGGATCTATCCCAATTTATGTTCATGTTTATAACCTTCAACACTAACGCTGACCACATAATCGTCCAGAGACTCATTATCCCCCAAGCTGTCCAATATTGCCCTACCCATAGGGTCTTTTGTGTCCGGATCAACACAACTGGATGTACCTTTGATTGTAATCTTAACATCTGCCAACCCAGAGGTTTCAATCAGTTTCTTATACGAGTCAAGAATTATTGCCCCTGCGATACAACCAACATATGCTTTGACGTTTTTCCTGATTTCTTTTGGTAGCTCTTTTTTAAGGCCAATATCTGATATTGCTATCCTGCCATCAGGTTTTAGCACTCTGAAGATTTCTCCAAAAACTTTTGATTTATCTGAAGACAGGTTGATAACACAATTGCTGATAACGATATCAACCGAGTTATCCGCTACGGGCAGATGTTCGATTTCTCCGAGCCTAAACTCAACATTCTTTATTCCACTTCTTTCCGCATTTGCCTTTGCTTTTTCAACCATTTCAGGAGTCATATCCACCCCAATGACTTTTCCATTCCTGCCAACCTTTGCTGCTGCCAAGAAACAGTCGAAGCCAGCACCTGAGCCTAAATCAAGTACAGTTTCACCTTGTTCTAAGTTGGCTATTGCAGTAGGGTTTCCGCAACTGAGACCCAAATTTGATTCTTTGGGAATGTTTGCTAACTCTTTATCAGTGTATCCAATGGACTTGGCAAATTGCTCTACATCTGGTCCGCAGGAATCACAGTTACATCCGCAACCCGTTTTTTCTTTGGCAATTTTCCCATATGCCTCTCTTACAACTTTATTGATCTTCTGGTCTTCCATGTTTTTTTCATCATATATTGAATACCTATATATTGGAATCCTTAATATATAAAAATGTTGCTTTTCAGGTGTTGAAACACCAAAATCGAGCTTGAAATCAAAGCCCAACTTGAAAAGGGCATTCATGAGGCGTTTGAAGCAAGACTCAAGGCTTCTAGCTACAATTCCAAGGCTGAATGGTTGAGAAAGCAAATTAGGCAATAATTGTAAATTCCTGTTTTCTTGCCTATAAAGCCCTTATTTGCTTCCAGAGACCGTCTTGCTCATTCGTATAATGCTGTGTAAGATATTCAAACCAGCATTCGAACCCGCCATATACTAATATTATTTAACCCATACTTGATTTGAATGTGTGCTGTTCCATTAGCACTTTTGCGATGTAATGCACTATCGCCTCGTCATTGCTTCTGTCTCCTTCTTCAACCGCATCGTAATACTTGATTTTATCCCTTAATTCTATATAGAACATTGGGAATTTATTTTTCATCAATATCCAGTTCATTATGACTCTTGAAGTTCTTCCGTTACCGTCAGCAAACGGGTGGATTCGGACTAATTTATTGTGCAGGATTGCGCCTAATTCAACAGGGTGCAGTTTCTTCCTTGCAGAATAATACCACTGAAAAACTTTTCTCATTTCTTCTTTGACATTTTCATGTGCTGGTGGAACCCATTCTGAACCAGAAATCCTAACTTCGTGGTCTCTATAAGCGCCTATAATTTTGCAGTTAGTGTTCTGGGTAAGTAGTTCATGAACTTTGAGAAGAAACTTCTGGTTAAACTCTCCAATGTATCCTTTCATGAATTCATAACAGTCTTTTGAGTTTATGGCTTCATTGTAATCATTAGGGGTTGCACCAGCTGGGATTATGTTCTCGGTTAGAATCATGCTTGTTTCACGAAGACTCAGGCGGTTGCCTTCAATGGCATTTGAGTTGTATGTAAACCTAATTATAAAATCTTCTTCATATTTCTTTTTTTCTACAGAATCCAGTTTGCCATACCACTTCTTAAAAACCTCTTTCAAATCCTGCAGCTTCTCCGCTTCCTCATTGCTCAAATGAGCATATTTAGAAGCAGGCTTCACAAGACCTTTTTTTAGCGCTTTTTTTTCAATCTCTTCAACTGCTTTCTTTGTCTGTTCTTTGGAGGGTGGCTTGTCACCAACATACTTCCTTATTTTCTTCCACTTTTTATCGCTAACCCTAAAGTTCTTCGTGGCATAATAATAGGTCTTGCCCCCCCTTTCAATCTTCTCTAAATAAACCATATTTATTGTATGGGCACAATAATATATAAAGTTATCGTTTTTTGTGTATGATTGTGCCCGTATAAATTAACAGTAATTTCAACCGTATGGACACATCACTAAACAAAAATAGTTCTATTTGTTTCTATCCGTGCCCACATATCATATTCTTTTACATATCTTCCAATAGCAGCAGTCCTTACATCTCTTCTTGTATTCTGTTGGCTCTGGCATCAATTCATTCTCAACTATTTTGTTTATCTC
>CAZMBQ010000034.1:0-7332 GCA_964564705.1 uncultured archaeon | reverse complement strand
TTCCTCTCTATCTTCTTTTTTCCGCCCATGTAGGGCCTCAGCACCCTTGGGATCAGCACCGAGCCGTCCCTCTGCTGGAAGTTCTCCAGTATACACGCAATCGTGCGGGAGGTCGGGATTGCAGTGGAGTTGAGGGTGTGCACCAGACCCGCCGATGGGGAGTCCTTCTTGCCGTACTTTATCCTCAGCCTGCGGGCCTGGTAGTCCGTGGCGTTGGAGCACGAGCCCAGCTCCCTGTACCGCTTCTGAGAGGGGAACCAGGCCTCGAGGTCGAGCTTCTTGGCAGCGATCGAGCCGATGTCCCCTGTGCAGACGTTCACTACCCTGTAGGGCAGCTCCAGTTTCTGGAAGAGCGCCTCGGTGTTATTCATCAGCTCCCCATGCATCTTCCAGGATTCCTCGGGCCTGCAGAGCACGACCTGCTCGACCTTGTTGAACTGGTGAACCCTGAATATGCCCTTGGTGTCCTTCCCGTGCGAGCCTGCCTCTTTCCTGAAGCAGGGCGAGACGCCCGCGAGCTTGAGGGGCAGCGACCCCTCTTCGAGGGTCTCTTCCGCGTGCTGTGCCACCAGGGGGTGCTCTGAGGTCGCTATTAGGTAAAGCTCATCGGCCCTGTACATCACGTCCTCGAAGTCCCCGAGGTCCGCCACCCCTTCATAAGGCTCCCTCCTCATCAGGGCAGGGGGTTCGGCCAGGGAAAAGCCCTTCTCCAGGAGGAAGTCCATCGCGAGCTTCTGGAGCGCATAGTCCAGAAGGACGCCCTCGTTCTTCAGGAAGTAGAAGCGTGCGCCTGATATCTTGGCCGCGCGCTGGATGTCCAGGATGTCCAGGCTAAGCCCAATCTCCTCGTGGCCCCTGGGCTCAAAGGGGAGGCTTGGAAGCTTGCCCCATTCCTTCTCGACCCTGTTGTGCTCCTCCCCCTCGCCTGAGGGGACGGATTCGTGGAGGATGTTCGGGAGCTGGAAGAGCATCTCCCTCAGCTTCGCCTTGCTCAGGCCAAGCCCTTCCTCCAGGGTCTTCAGCCGGGAGTTGAGCTGCCTCACCTCGGCAGCGTGCTTCTGTATGTTCTCGCCCTCGCGCTTCCTCTGGGCGAGCTCCCTTGTCCTGAGATTCCTCCTGTGGCGGAGGGTCTCGGCCTCCTTGAGCAGGATCCTGTAGGAGCGGTCCTCCCGGGACAGAACCTTGAGGATTTTTATCTTCTCGGGCTGGTTCCTCCTCTTGAGGTCGTTCTCGATTATGTCGGGCCTCTCGCGGACCAGCCTCATGTCAAGCATGTTTAGTATTGGTTTCCCCGCGTATTAATCCTTTGCAGTGCATGGGGAGTGACTGGGGTTGCATACAGTAGTGGTGTGTTTGTTTATTGTTGCATGGAATGTGTGACAACGAAAGGCTTATAAATATAACAGCGTTATATTCTCATCAAACATCCACGCGACATTTAAAATTCCGAAGAAAGATCCGCGAACAAGAGCTTGAAGAGACTGGAAAAATCGGGATTTCTGCATCATGAAAAGGGCTGGGTACTCAGGTTTTTTATAAGCAAGCAAAGCAATGATTTTTTAAGGCTGGTCAACAAACTGCAAAGAATAAGGGTGATGGAAATGCCTAAAATAAGATCTTTGATAGTGACCGTGGTAGGGCACGTCGACCATGGAAATTAATTGGACGCCTGTCCGGTTCAACCATAAAGACGACGCTGCTCGACAAGATCAGGGGCACCGCTATCTCCAAATCCGAAGCAGGGCAGATCACGCAGGCGATCGGGGCTACGAATATCCCGAGCGGCACTGTCAGGAGAATATGCGGGCAATTACTTGCAAAGATGAATGTCGATCTAACCATACCGGGGCTTCTGTTCATAGACACCCCCGGCCACGAGGCGTTCACTACCCTGAGAAAGCGCGGCGGGGCGATAGCTGATTTGGCCGTGCTTGTAATCGACATAAATGAGGGCGTCCAGCCCCAGACACGCGAAAGCATCAACTTCCTGAAGCAGTTCAAGACCCCATTCGTCGTGGCTCTCACAAAGGTCGACCGCCTTATAGGATGGATTCCACAGGATGGCTCATCGTTCCTGAAGTCGATTTCGGAGCAGCCTGAGAGGAGCAGGGAAGAATTCGAGAAAGGCTTCTACAAGGTAGTGGGGCAGTTGGGGCAAGAGGGATTTTCTTCTGAAAGGTATGACAGGATAGAGGATTACTCGAAGCAGGTTGCATTGGTTCCTCTCTCGGGGCTGAGCGGGGAAGGCATCCCAGACCTTCTCGTGGTCATCGCCGGGCTTGCCCAGAAGTTTCTCAGGCGAGAACTGGAGGTGCATCCAGGGGAAGGGAAGGGCACTGTCCTTGAGGTCAAGGAATATCCGGGGTTGGGAACGACAATAGACGTCATTCTCTATGACGGCAAGGTTCGGAGAGGCGACTACCTTGTAGTGGGCGGCAAGGACATTGTCCAGTCCCGCATCAAGGCCCTTTTGGAGCCCGCCCCCCTGAAGGAGCTGAGGATAGAAAAGGGGTTTTCTCCCGTCCAAGAAGTGTCTGCCGCGGCAGGGGTGAAGATATCTGGCCCGGGACTGGAAGGCGTGATTGCCGGAAGTCCCCTGCGCACAGTGAAGGACAGCAAGTCCCTCCCGAAGGCAGTCGAGGAGGTCAGGGAAGAGGTCGAGGAGGTGGAATTCGAATCCAGCAAGGAGGGTGCCCTCCTCAGAACAGACACGCTCGGAAGCCTCGAGGCCCTGATCAAGTCGCTCAGGGACATCGTCCCCATCCGCTCCGCCAG
Source organism: uncultured archaeon (assembly GCA_964564705.1). Lineage (GTDB taxonomy): Archaea > Aenigmatarchaeota > Aenigmatarchaeia > QMZP01 > QMZP01 > BS750m-G81. The sequence goes on along the minus strand of CAZMBQ010000034.1, from coordinate 4,557 downwards.
CGTGGGTTCTGTCTCCCGCCAGGACGTGATGGAGGCCAGGACAATGGAGAATCCGGTCATATTCGCCTTTGGCGTGAAGGTCTCTCCCGAAACAGAGTCCATGGCAAAGGACAACAAGGTCGCCCTCTTCCATTCCCAGATAATCTACCACATGATAGAGTCCTACCAGGAATGGATCAGGAGGGAGGGAGAGCGTGAGGAAGATGCCCTCCTCGAAGGCGTGGCCCGACCCGCGCTGCTCAGGGTTCTTCCCGGATGCCTGTTCCGCCAGAAGAGCCCCGCTGTCTTCGGGGTGGAAGTCGCCAAGGGTATCCTCAAGCAGGGTTCCGAGCTTCTCAATGGGAACAAGCGCCTCGGACCGGTCAAGGAAGTGCAGGACCGCGGGGAGTCCCTCAAGCAGGCTGAAGCAGGTTCCAAGATCGCCATATCCATGCCCGAAGCGGTCTTTGGGAAGGACCTAAAGGAGGGGGACGAGCTGTTGGTCTTCATCCCGGAGAAGGATCGCGAGACGCTCGGGAAGCTGAGGAAGCGCCTCCGTGGGGACGAGCTGGAGCTCCTCGAGGGCGAATGACCTCCCTGTCACGGAAGGTGGAAAACAATTAAAGCGGCCGGGGAGAATAATTACTCATGGCAGATAGGGGGTTCCACTTCTTCCTAAGGACCGACCGCCACAGGGATCACCTCCTCGGGAAGGAGAGGGAGGTGGAGACGGCTGTCAGGAAGGCTTCCAGAGGAGTCGGGAAGCGCGTCCGCGTCAGAGTCGAGCCTTCACACTTCCACATATTCGCAGGAGTGGAAGTCGGTAGGGAGAGGGAGTTCGTCCGCAGGATAAGGGGAAGCGTCTCCTCAATGGAAGGTGTGAAGTGGGATGCCGAGCACTATATGATACCCATGTCCTCCTTCACTAGGAGGTATGTTGACCGCCTGATAGAGGACCTCCACAAGGAACATTTCCTGTGATTGCCATGCTTGACCTCAACCCATGGCTCGCCCTCACCCACATGGGTTCCCCTGAGCTCTGGCTCGGCATAACCGCAGGGCTCGCACTCTTCTACATGGCCTCTGGCAGAGCAGCGCGGAGGAGCAGGAGGCTGCGTTCCTTCATGAAGGTCTTCACCCTTTCCCTGCTGGTCGCGCTCGCCCTCGTCCTCCTTTTCAAGGGCGTCTCCCAGATACCCAGACCGTGCGGCCCTGAGAACCCCTACTGCCCCGGGGATTCCTCGCTGCCATCGGGCCACGCAGCCGCCGCATTCGCCGCATTCACCCCGATAGCGCTGTTCAAGGGGCGCAGATGGGCCCCGCTTCTCGCCGTGCCTGCGTTGGTCGCATACTCCAGGCTCGCCCTGGGCGTCCACACCACCCTGGACGTGCTCACGGGCAGCGCACTGGGGTTAGTGGTCGCGCTCGCCTCATGGCTGGCTGTCTCGAGGCAGGAGAAAAGGCGCGGGAAGAAAAAGGTATGAATCCCTGTTTTGGAAACCGGCAGCAGGAAAAATATATAACAGTGTTATATATTTCCCCCCACACAAAAGCTTTTAAATATAGTAACCACTAAAAAATAGTGAAAAAACATGGTCAACATAACCGAGGACGAGAGGGAAGTGGTTGAGTTCTTCCGCGAGTCCGGGAAAAGGGGGGATTGCAGGGACAATTCCCACAAGTGGGACATGGATCCCGAGGAAGGCTGGTAGCATGGGAAAGAAGGACAATGAGATAGTGAGCAGGATAGTGCAGAAGGTTCTCAAGGACTTCGACTTCGAGGTGGATGACGTCCTGGAGGCGAAAAGGGACGAGATAGAGGAGAAGGTCAAGGACGAGGTGATGCAGAACATCGAGGAGGAGCTGCCCCACATAGACTGGGTCGAGATGGTGGAACTCGACAGAGCAGAGACCCATAAGAACGGGAATGGCGATTTCCTCTCAAATTAGCGCCTCGTGACCGACCGAAAAGTATTTAAATACCAAATGTCACTATTAATAAGTGACATTATATTGGAGGCTGTTATGACCGCCGCGACTGCGAGACTTGAGGGAATGAGTATTGATTTGTTCAGTGAGGAGTTTGAGAATGATACCCATTACACGAACCAGATCTCCAGTATAAAGACGAACGCAATCGAGAAGGGCAGGAAAATACTCAAGGACATTTCCCAGGGACAGCTGCCCAACTATATTGAAGTGGAAGACCTCTCTTACGAAGACGCTGATGGGAAGTACCAAAACAAAACAACTTATATCGACAGCAAGGTGGCCGAAGATCCCAAAAGGGCCGCCTATGTCATCATTCATGAGAACGTCGCTCACGGAATCCTTTCTGATTACGACACGGAAAACTGGGAGCACCCCGAGAAGTACGCACACGAGCTAACAGGCTTTGTACTGGAAAATCTCATGACGGATTCTGACCCCCAGATAGCGCACCTGGCAAGGCAGGGTTACGTTGAGCACGGCATCAGGGACATCGGCGAGGACATGAATGGAAACCCCAGGTACCTGGAAGGCAGGGGCCCGGACAACAAGGCCATCGAACCGGAAAAATGGCTTGCAAACATCTTTAAATGGCTCGTTGGCGGCTCCACCAATAGTTGGTTTGGTTCAAAGGTCGATTATGAAAAGGGCGTCTCAGACAAATACAAGGGTGTAACAGGCCATCTCAAGGATTGGGCCGACAGGCGGGAAAGCAGAAGAAAGGACTCAGAGAAGGAAAGGAAGGCTGCTGATAGAGTGGCAAGAATGGAAAGAAATATTGTTGCAAAGGCCATGAAACCCGCCCTCGATATTGCAATAGGCTACGCGCTGAATGACTATAAAACTGACATGGAATCTACCACAAACGCCCGGGAGAAGAAAGAGGCATTTGAGAAATACCGCGACGCTCTCTGGGAGGTTCATCGATTGTACCGTTTCGATGTTTAGTTTGGGGGCACTGAACCGCACACCAAATTTAAGCCTTCCCACCCAATATTAACGCATGGCCGACGTCGTGCAGGTTCTCGTGGACGCCCTGTGCCAGCAGGGCACCGCATCCAGGTGCACCCAGTTCCTTTCCGAATACCCTGACGTCACACAGCAGCTCATCTGGCTGGTGTTTTTCCCGAGCGTCTTCATCCTCATATTCGTCTACATCCTCGCCCAGGGGTTGTCCCAGCAGCTGGGCGATGCCCACAAGAAGTTCCAGGCCCTGCTTGCAGTTGCCTTCTACCTCTTTATAATCTTCCAGGGCTGGTACCACATGGCCCTTGCGATCAGCAGGTTCTGGTTCATCTCGGTCATCCTGATATCGGGCTTCTTCGTCCTGATCCACAGGATGGGAGGCTTCGGCGGCGGCTCCTCCGGCAATGGGGGAGGCAGAGGCGGGCAACCCAGACATATAGGGAGCATCGGAGGCGAGGCCTCCAGCTACCTGAGCAAGCGACTGGTCGGAAAGATAACCGGTAAGGAGAAGGAGCTGATCAAGGACATTGCCAGGGAGCTGGACACCCTGGAATCCCTCGCGCAAAGGATACATAAGTCCAAGGGTGGGAATGATGCGCGCGGCGCCGCCGCCCTCTTCGAGGAGTTCCGCGCACAGCGCAGGTATGTCGAGGAGAAGATGCGGGAGCTCGATAACCTTGTGAAGATGGGCGGGTTCAAGGTAGACCCCTCGATAAGCAGGAAGCTCAGCGACTTCGAAAAGAGGTACAATGATGCGGTGAGAAAAAGCTCCAAGGAATTCGAGCAATCCCTTTAGATAGGCCGACTAATCCCCGACCTGCTCCTTCAGCTTCTCTGCAGTGGCCCTCCCCATTGTCCTTTCCAGGCTCTCCAGCGGAGCTTTCCTCAGATCCGCAATTCCCCTCACCCCAGCAGAGAAAAGCTTCCTCGCCCTCACCCTGCCCACCCCCTTCAGCCTGACCAGCGGCAGCAGCTCTTCCCTCACCCCGTAACGCATCCTCAGCCTCGCCTTCTTTATCTTCCTCAACTCGTCCTTCTTCCCCAGCAGCAGCCCCAGTTCCTGCGCGGCGTAAAGCAGCCAGTCGGCCCTGTCCAGCCTCGCCCTCAGCTCCCCTGGAGCCACTCCAAAGTCCTCCATGAGTGCGTCCTCACCCTTCTCCCGCGCCCATTCCCTCAATAAGGATGCCATCTTGACGCTCCTCAGGAAGTCCTCATGCTCTATGTCCCACTCGTCCGGGGGCTTCTCTGCAAGGAACTTCTCCTCCTCTGCCACGACCGCGTTCACCGTCTCCAGGTCCTTCTTCCTGAGGGAGGGACCGGGCCTCATCTCCAGGCACCTCGAGATCATGTGAAGCAGCGTGAAGAGGTGCGGCTCCAGCCTTTCCAGGGACCTTATCATGAGGTCTGCGGTTAGTGGGTCTATGTAAAGCTCCGACACCCTCCTCCCCATCCTGGTGGGGGCGAGACTCTGCTCCCTTCCGCCCGCCATCTGGGCGGCTGTCCTGAACCCACCCCCGTCCTCCGCGCTGCCCTGGGACTCTATGAACCCGAACTTCCCGAGCATCCCGATTATCCTGTCCAGGTGCATTTCTATCTGGGCCATGTCCTTGTACTGGTGCGCAT
>CAZMBQ010000033.1:0-7362 GCA_964564705.1 uncultured archaeon | reverse complement strand
CGCTGCCGGGACAACTTCATCCGCAGCGCGAACTGCGGGATGACGTGCTCCCACCCCATGTCCGGCCCGTAAACATTGTGCGGCCTGAACACCACCACTCTCTCGAAATGTTTCCGTCCGTAATTGATTGCCATCAGCTCGCTGATTATCTTCCCCCCTCCGTACGAGTACCTTGGGTTGAGAGGATCCGGTACAGACAGTGGGACCCTCTCGTCCGTGGGTATGTAAGGCGGCGTCTGGTAAACCTCGGAGCTTGAAGCGAGAACGAGCTCCCTGATCCCATGCCTGATGCACCCATCAATCACGTTCACGATCCCCTTCACCCCCACCTCAAGCACAAGCTCAGGCTTCTTATAAAAGAACTCTGTCCCGTTTATGAAGGCGAGGTGTATAACACTGTCCACGCCCTTGCACGCCCCTGCAACCGCTTCCGGATCCCTTATGTCCGCCTCCAGGAGCTCCGCCCTCCCTGCCATATCCCCGAGGCGCTCCGGCACCCCCCGCACATTGTTGTCGAACACCCTCACATGGTGGCCCCCCTGCACGAGCCTCCTGACCAGGGCAGAACCGATGAAACCAGTTCCCCCAGTCACAAGGTACTTCATACCTTCCCCCTCCTGAGCATCCAAACACCCCTGAAAAAAAGCTTCAAGTACTCCTTCACCCACGGCCCGAACTTGAACGTGCTCTCCCCCCCATAAAGCCTGTTTATTGACACGATCGGCACCTCCCCCATCCGCCCCCCTGCGAGCTGCGCCCTTATCGAGAGCTCGAAAGCGACCACCCAACCCACGTTCCTCGACCCAAGCTCCAGACCCTCGAAAAAACCCTTCCGGAACATCTTGAACCCCACAGTCGCATCACTGAGCTTTGACCCCCCAAACAGGCGGAAAAGCATGTTGGCAACCATCGATATCCTGCTCCCGAGGAAGTGTCCCCCACAAACCCTCCCCCCCTTTGAATACCTGGTCGCGCTCACAAAGTCAACCCCCCTGTCCATGAGGGCGACCATACTCCCTATCGCAGGCACCGGGCCGATATCGTCCGCAACCACGATGAGCACGTACTCCCCCCCGGACTCCCTGACGCCCGAGATGATGGCATTCTTCACCCCCCTCCCCAGCGTGTTGTGTACTGCCCTGAGCTGGGGATAATCCTTCCCGACCTCCCTCACGACAGGCAGGCTGGTGTCATCCACAGTGTCATGCACCACGAGCACCTCGTGCGGCATGTTCAAGAAGGCCTTCATGAACCTCAGGGTAATCCCGAGACTCTCACCCTCGTTATGCACTGGCATCACCAGCGTGAGTTTCGGCTTTTTCATGTCTCCTCCTCCAGCCGCCTCCAGAGGCTGCAGTCCATGGAGGCGTCTCTTGCAAGCGGAATTCCCACACTTTTCACTATGCTCTCGAAGCTGCACGCCTTGAGGGAGGGCTTGAACTCCCTGTACCTCTCGTACTCCGACATCCTCTCGCTCCCGATGTTGACGGTACCCCTGAAACCGTGCCCGGCTATCCTGGCTATCGCCTTCACAAGATATGGGATGGGCACCTTTGACGAGAATGCGTCAGTGGCCGAGGACTCGAACACCACCCTCCCGGGATCAAAGAAGCTAGTCCTGATTATACAGTGGTCCGGAAGCAGCCTGACAGCGCACTCCGCCCCCAGTTTGGTCCACCCGTAATTGTTGTAAGGTACGGTCTCGTCCCCCTCCTTGTAGTTCCCCCTTTTCCCGGGATAGACCCCGTCCGTCGATATGTGCACAAACCTTATGCCCCTCCCGGTCTCCTCCCCCTTCCTGATGGCAGCCATGACCAGGTTGCTCGTCCCCACAATATTGGTCTCCGCCGCAAGCGCAGGGTTCCTCTCACATTCAACCATCCTCGCAAGCGCAGCGCAGTGCACGACAGTCCCGAACTCATTCCCTGCAAAAAACTCCTCCACCTGTTCTCTGTCCGTTATGTCCATCGCGCCTCTCCCCGGCGCCAGGAGGCTTCTGAAAAACCCGGAACCGATAATAGCGCTCCCGAGCCTCCCGCTTCCGCCGGTAAGTAGTGTGCTTCCTGACACGCCTGCCTCCTACCTGCCCTTCACGGCCCCCCAGACGTCCACCACCTCCACGTTCTCGGGAAATTCCATCCCCCTGTACGCCGAGTGAGGAACGCCCACAATGACCACGTCACACGAATTCGCGAGCTCCTCCTTCGTGACGAAATCAGGATTCTTTGCGAACTCGTCCGAGTAATGGACGTGCGCCCCGTGGAACCGCAGTATCTTGCCCAGCTTGAACGAGAGCGAATCTCGAATATCGTCGATATCCGCCTTGAAAGCCATCCCGAGTATCCCTATCTTCGTCTTGTCCAAGTCATACCGCTTCCTCAGATTCTCCACGAGGAAGTTCGGCAGCCCTTCATTCACCATCATTGCAGCGTGCCCGAGCATGAAGTTGTTACTGTTGAACGCGGCCAGCTGCATTGTGTCCTTGAGCAGGCACGGCCCTGCAGTGAACCCCGCACTCGGAAGCGAGTGCGCGCGCTCATATCCGTCCCTCATGGCATGCCTCACCCTGTCGTAATCCACCCCAAAGTTCTGCGCTATCATGTAGAACTGGTTTGCGACCGCGAACTGTATGTACCTCCAGGCGTTCGCGAACAGCTTTATCAGTTCCGCCTCCCCCATCTCCGTCCTTATGACCTTTGGCGAGAGCGACCCGAAAAGCTCCGAGGACTCCTCCACGGCCTTCTCGCTCATCCCGGCCACAATCTGCGGCAGTTCCTTCAGTTCTTTCATCCCCTGCCCCTGAACGAGCCTTTCGGGGCAGTAGGAAAGCTTCCATACCCCTTCACCCAACAATTTCATGACCTGCTCACAGGTCCTCGGATATACTGTGCTCCTGATGATGATGTTCTGCTCCGGCTTCAGGTGCTCCTTCAGCCTTCCGAAGAACTCCAAGAACGCCCGAGTCTTCGGGTTCATGTACTCGTCCACGGGAGTCCCTATGGTGATGATCACATGCCTTCCCCTTGAGACGTCTTCCGGGTCAATCGACAGGCTCAGCCTCCCCTCGGCAAGCACCTTCTTGAGGACGGACCCTGCTCCATGCTCTATGAAGGGCATCTCCCCTTTTCCAATGATCTCGGCCTTCTCCTTGTCAATGTCATTCAGGCAAACCTTCTTACCCTTCTCTGCAAAGGCAAGCCCGAGCGGCAGGCCCACGTGGCCGAACCCGCCCACTACGACAACATCATACCGAAAATCGCTCATAACATTAATAAAACGAATAATTTAAATATGCAACCAGCAGGCCTCACTTACGTCACTGCGGTTTTCCTCCAGGTCAAGCTTTAATTCAATCCGCACCAATCCTAAAGATGAGAATCTCAAGGCTCCTCCCCCTGATAGGCATCGCGATATTCCTCTACCTCCTCCTGAACATGGACATCCCCCGGGTACTGGAGATACTCTCCGGGGCAGACCCCCTGATTTTTTCCGCGGCAGTACTGCTCACGGCTGCCAACATAATGGCCAAGGCATTCAAGTGGAAGCTGATATTCACATCCTATGGTGTGGACGCCCCATTCTCCCGCTTCCTCAGATCCTGGCTGGTGGGCCTCTCCCTGAGCATGATAACCCCCGGCAAGGTGGGCGACTTCGCGAAGGCCTACTACCTGAAGGACAAGTCCCCGCTCGGGAAGGGGATAACAACCGTGATGGCCGACCGGATAATAGACCTCCTCACCCTCTTCATACTCGCGATACTCGGCCTCTCCCTCTTCGCCGCCCTCTACTCAGCCAGCGAGTCCCTGATCCTGATCACCTACGCCCTCTTCGCCGCCTTTCTCATTCTGGTGGTGCTACTCTCCAAGAAGGGAAGGGCCACCACGATACTCAGGCCCTTCTACGGCCCCCTGGTCCCCAGGGCCTACAAGGAAAGACTCAGAATAGTCTACAACGACTTCTATGGCGGCGTGGGCCCCATCCTCGGCAGGAAGAGGCTACTCCTGCTCGTGACCGCCGTGACCTTCCTGGTCTGGTTCGGCACGATTCTGGTGGTATACCTCCTGGCCCTCTCCCTGGACGCAGCCGTCCTCGCCCTCGCTCCCCTCACCATGATGTTCATATCAGTCCCGATAATCACCCTCCTGGAGGCGCTTCCCATATCCTTTTCAGGCCTGGGCACGCGGGATGCTGCCCTGATATTCTTCTTCAGTTATCTGGCAATAACCCCCGAAGCCGCCATATCCACATCCCTCCTCTACCTCCTGACATCCTACATTTTTGTCTTCATCGGCTTTGCCCTCTGGTACAGGAGCCCCATAAGAATGGACAGCAAGGGTTAACGCCTTTATAAACAGGCGTGAATATTAGACTATGAAGCTCGTCATAACGATACCCGCCTACAACGAGGAGAAGACGGTCGCGGAAGTGATAAGGGAAATACCCCGCCGGATTCCCGGCATAAAGAGCATCCGCATACTCGTGATAGACGACGGCTCCGCTGACAACACCGCCCAGGCCGCGAAGAAGGCGGGCGCACTGGTTCTGAGGAACAAGAGGAACATGGGCCTTGCCTTCACTTTCAGGCGCGGACTTGAAAGGGCCCTGGAGATCGGGGCCGACATAATAGTCAACACAGACGCCGACATGCAGTACAACCAGGCCCAGATACCCGACCTAGTCCGGCCGATACTTGAGGGAAGGGCCGACATGGTCCTCGGCTCCCGCTTCCGCGGCACTATAGAAAGCATGCCCCTCAGGAAGAGGCTCGGCAACATGATAAGCTCTTGGGCCGTCAGGAGAATCTCTGGCCTCCCGGTCTCAGACGCCCAGACAGGCTTCCGGGCCTTCTCGCGCGAGGCCGCCCTCAGGATGAACGTCCAGTCCTCCTACACATACACCCAGGAAACGATACTCCAGGCCGCATCTTCCAGGCTGGCAGTTGAGGAGATTCCAATAGAGTTCAGGAAGCGCGCGGACGAGTCCCGCCTGGTCTCGAGCGTCCTCGGCTACGCGAAGCGCGCTGGAACGACGCTCATTACAGGCTACCTGAACTACAAGCCCCTCAGGGTATTCCTTGGCGTGGGTATGGTATTCTTCATGGTGGGCCTGGCCCTTGGCGTCCGCATACTCATCCACTTCCTCGGCACCGGCCTCGTCTCCCCGTTCATCCCGACCGCTATCCTGACAGCCATCCTCCTACTCTTCGGCTTCCAGATAATGATGATGGGCCTCCTCGCCGAGATGATAAAGAACAAGCGCCTCCTGCAGGAAGAGGCTCTTTACCTGGCGAAAAGGGCTAAACAATTTTAACCCCCCTTACCCTCTCTAATCATGAGAATAGCGGTGATAGGCCCCCTCTACCCGTACAGGGGAGGCATGGTCCATTCAAACACAGTCCTCTGCGAGAACCTTGCAAGGAGGAACTCCGTCCTCCCAGTTTCCTTCAGCAGGATGTTCCCGGAATTCCTCTACCCGGGAAGAAGCCAGAAAGACCCCGGCGGCCGCAAGCCCCCCGGCCTCACCATCCGGAGCGTCCTGGACACCCTAAACCCCCTTAGCTGGATAAGAACCTACCGCCTCCTCAAGAAGGAGCAGGTCGACCTGGTCGCGTTCCAGTGGTGGACCCCCTATTTCACCCCCTGCTACACCGCGATAGCATGGCTTCTGAAAAGGTTCACCACTGCCCGCATCTCGGTCATGTGCCACCACGTCAACTACCACGAGTCAAGGGTTGTCGACAGACTCCTCACCCGCCTCTTCTTCAGGAACGCCGACTTCTTCCTGACATACTCCGCCTCCTCCAGGAGGACCCTGGAAAAATTCCTCCCCCATGCAAGGGTCGCGAACATAGTGGAAGGCACCTACGACAGGCAGATCGGCCGCCCGTTGCCCAAGGCCAGTGCAAAGAAGGCGCTCTTAATGAAAGGCAAGAACCTGATGTTCTTCGGTTTCGTCAGGGACTACAAGGGGCTTGAATACCTCCTCGATGCCATGAAGCACATCCTGAAGAATCATGACGTCACCCTCCATGTAGTGGGAGAGTTCTGGGAAGGTAAGGAGCGCCACCTGGAACACATAAGGCGCCTTGGGATTGAAGGAAACGTCCGGATAATCGACAGTTATATCCCGAACAGCGAAGTGGTCAAGTACTTCTCCGCAGTGGACGCTGTAGTCCTCCCCTACACAACCTTCACCGGAAGCGGCATAATACAGCTCGCATTCGGCCTCAATGTCCCCGTAATCGCTTCAGGCGTCGGGGTGAGCCTGGACGTGATAGAGCACGGCAGGAGCGGGCTCCTCACCAGGCCGCGCGACCCCGAAGACATCGCAGAGAAGATATGCAGCTTCTACGACCGGAAGCTGGAACCCAGGATAAGGGAGGGAATGAAAAAAAGGCGGAAGGTTTTCGAGTGGGACGAGGAAAAGGACAGGAAGTTCCGTGGGCTGTTTTGACTACTTGCGGGCAACCGACTTCAGCGACTCCTTCATGGCCTCATACTCCGCGCTCCTCCAGAAGCGCGCGAAGAACGCCCCTGCATAAACGTAATTTATCGCCGTGGATACCAGTATGGCCGATCCCGCCACGGCAGCGGGCAGCCCGGCCGCAGTGGCCAGCAGAACGAACGCCGCCTCCTTGAGGCCGATCCCGTTTATTGTCACGGGAACAAGGGAAAGCGTCATGCTCGTTGCGATGAGCAGCAGCAGTACGTGCAGTGGGGCCGGATGCCCGAATGCAAGGAAAAGCGCAAGCAGCATCCCGGCCATGACAATGAAGCGCACCACAGTGACCCCGAAATTCAGGAAGAGTCTACACTTCCGCGTTCCCCAATACTCCCTGAACACCCCCGCGAACCCCTCCAGCGCTCTCCTGTACCTCTCAGGCACCCTCTTGAGGAGGCCGCCCTTCCCGGAACGGAGAGCCGCCACCGCCACAAACCCCGCCGCAAGGAAGGCCGCCAGGTAGAGCGCCTCAGCCGCCCCGAAAAAAGCCAGCACCGTGACCACCGCGAGCGCCGCCCCTAGCAGGAAGCTGATCCCCTTGTCTAGGAGCACCACAGCCACCCCCCTCCCTATGCCCACGCTTTCCCTGAGGAAAAGCGACATCGAAAAGTCCCCGATCTTCCCCGGAAGCAACCCCCCGATTGACCACGCGGCCATATACTTCTTCAATATACTCCAGTACCCCTCCCTTCCGAGCGGGTCAAGCAGTATCTTGAGCTGAAGCGCCCCGAGCATTATGACGACGAACCCGAGCGCGAACCCGGCCGCCACCAGCCCGGGATCCGCCCCTGAAAGTGTTTGATGCAGCTGTCCAATGTCCAGTACATGCACCAGCAGTGCAAGCATCCCGATGCCCACAAC
>CAZMBQ010000032.1:0-7449 GCA_964564705.1 uncultured archaeon | reverse complement strand
GAACTCAGCTGGTGTTCACGCCTCTTCATTAATGGGCCCCGCAAGGGAGCCATACAGCAGTTTTCGGAAGCCAGCTTTTGTCTTCATCATTCCCTTTCCATCCGCACCCGGAACTTCGTTCAGGGCGCTTCATTTCCGCATGCCCGCGAAGGGCATGAGCGTGATGCGGAGCCCTAAGACAGAGCACGTGCTCTGCATTGCCAACTCTTCAGAGAACGAGACAGGGTTGCCCACCATCTGCTGCATCCCGGTTCGATGCCAGCGTTCCGGGATACTCTGAACAGCTCAATGGCTCCTTTGCCAGTATGCGGCCGCCTTCTGGTCAGCCGCAACTCCAATACGGAATATTGTCATTCCGTATTTATATTCTTATGTTTTCTGCATGCCTTTGCGTTTCCCGTAAAAAGCGGGCAATGGACCGAGTGGGATGCTCACACGGTTTCCTTTCGGAGAAGAAAAGTGTTTTGAACCCACAGCCTCCTGCTGGCTTGCGCCTTATTCGTTGCGGTGCAAGGCAGGCGATCTGTAACCAGGGACCCTAAAGGGTTCCCTCACCGTTGATCTATCGGCCCTTCTACCCTTCTTTCGCAGGTTTTGGAACCATATTGGAATATAAGGAGGTGATCCAGCCGCACGTTCCCGTACGGCTACCTTGTTTGTCGGACCACTAGACGTTGCCTTTTCATCCCATGCGAAGCATGGTCATAATGCCCATCTAGCCATCTTACGATTGCTAACCCCCCACTTCTATCTTGGGGGATTCTTAGCCCACCTTGCAGAAAATTGACTCGACTCCGGCAAGAACCGGAGGCTCGCCAAAAATCCACTCGGTTGGCTTGACGGGCAGTGTGTGCAAGGAGTAGGAACTTATTCGCCGCTAGATGATGACCAGCGACTACTAGGGATTTCGGCTTCACGAGGGCGGGTTACAGCCCTCGATCCGGATTTGGACTGGGTTTAAGGATTAGCTCCCCCTTACGGGGTGGCATCCCATTATACCAGCCATTGTAGGCCGCGTGTTGCCCAGCGGATTCAGACCATACTGACCTGCCGTCGACCATTCCTTCCTCTGCTTTGTCAGCAGCGGTCTCCTATGAGTGCTCCTCCTCCGGAGAGAAGGGTGGCAACATAGGACATGGGTCTCGTTCGTTACCTGACTTAACAGGACACCTCACGACACGAACTGACGACGGCCATGCAGCTCCTCTCAGCTTGTTTGGTAAGACCTTCAGCCTGACCTTCATTCTGCTGTCGCCGCTGGTGAGGTTCCTCGCGTTGAATCGAATTAAACCGCAGCCTCCACCCCTTGTGTACTCCCCCGCCAAATTGGGGAAGAGAAGCCAGTAATTATCACTGACTAATCTTTTTTTACCAATCTTTCCATTCTCTCATGTTTTTCTGGATGCCAACTTCCAATTTCTTTACAGTACCTTATAATATTGCTTTCTCTTGTTATTCGGAACTCGTGAGCATCACTGCATTTGGTGATTTTTGTTGGGAGAAATCCCAACCATATGAGAGATTCTCTCAAGAAATAGTGACTCTTTTGATTTTTGGTGGAATGAGAGATACCGCTGCTCTGCTTTCTCGCAGCATTCGGGATTCTTAGGGACACCTCCCTCGGCATCCCAAAATCCTCGAATATAAGGTATCCGTTCCTTCACCGGTATTTGTTTTACCTATGAAGGCGTATTCCACCCATTTGGTTTGATTCCAGATATTTTTTGTATTTCAAGTACAGCTTTCTTGTTTGTTATTCTGAGAAGGTTTTTGTTTGTGAGATGAGTCTTCACATCAAACTGATTCTCAAATATTGGTTTGATAATATCTGAAAGCCACTTCTCTTCTTTTTGTCCTATCTTTATCTCATAGTTCTTGCCAATCCGATTGTCCACACTTCCGTCCCGCAAGGCTGCTATGAGATAAAGGATTTCTTCATTCATCATTAATTTTATGCCCATTTCATATATGACTTCTCTTCTTTCCCTTAAGTTTCAGCCTTGCGACCGTACTCCCCAGGCGGCCCGCTTAACGGTTTCCCTACGACTCTGGCGCCCCCCGTAGGAACGCCAATGTCTAGCGGGCATCGTTTACAGCCAGGACTACACGGGTATCTAATCCGCTTCGCTCCCCTGGCTTTCATCCCTCACCGTCGGATCCGTTCTAGTGCAGCGCCTTCGCCACAGGTGGTCCTCCTGGGATTAAAGTATTTTACCACTACCCCAGGAATACCCTGCACCTCTCCCGGTCCCTAGTCCGATAGTATTCCCAACAAGCCCCTTAGTTAGCTAAGGGATTTCATGCCCAAGGCACGGCCAGAAGGCCGGGCCTCCGGTTTCATTGGGAACTTATCGAACCGGCTACGAATGCTTCAAGCCCAATAAACGTGGTGACCACTTGGGGCGCGGGTATTACCGCGGCGGCTGGCACCCGTCTTACCCACCCCTTATTCACACACGGTTTTAAGGTATGCAAAAGATTCCTCAATGTTTGAGAAAACACTCCGAATCCCTTCATCACGCTTGCGCGCATTGTGAAAGTTTCGCGCCTGCTGCGTCCCGTAGGACCCCTATTCTTGTCTCAGAATAGGACTCCGGGCTCCCTCTCTCAAGGCCCGTACCCGTTATAGGTTTGCGAGGACGTTACCCTCGCAACAGCCTGATAGGCCGCAGTCTCATCCTTGGTTCAGCAGGGGGGCATTCCAGCGCCCCTTGCCTATCCTGTCCTCAGCCCCAGTTTCCCGGGATTGGACAAGACCCAAGGGCAGATTGACTACGTGTTACTGAGCAATTTGCACAGGTTTAACCCTGCACTTGCATGGCTAAGCCGGATTCGGATAGCAGTCACCTCCGGCGGGATCAACCGGATTTGAATTGGCGGCTTGCGTACTCCTTTGTCCTCTCTGGCGCTCCCGGATGATGCCGGAATGCCTTTGAGGTTTTTTCCAATAGGGTTTTTCCACGACACAAAGACATGCATCAAACTTAATCGCCGCGGTTAAGCTCTCATCCTGGGCGCGCCCCACGGGCCGCCCGAGAAAAACCATCATCGTCCAGTTGCCCGGACTCGGTTGGGTATTCTATATATTACACTTTCCCTTTAAATAGTTTGCTGCTTCCAGGGACGGAAGCGCCCATTTAAAACAGGAAAATCCAATATAAACCAATGGTCGCCATGGTGTAATGGCAGCATACGGGATACCCCTCGGGGCCCGAATGTGGATCCTTTGGTGGGAGTTCGAATCTCCCTGGCGACCCTGCGGGGGTACCCAAGAGGCCAACGGGGCAGGACTTAAGATTGTCTTAAGTATGTACAGCGCAACGCGCGATGACAGAAGAAATCCTGTGGCTTAGTGCCTTCGCAGGTTCGAATGAGCTTTTGGGAAAAGCTTAACCGAAAAAAAACCCGAAAGCGAAGGAAATCCTGCCCCCCGCAATCACTTTTTTTGGGCTCCCGAGAATCAACGAGCCCCTTCCGCTTCCTTCTCTGTGCGGTTCTTCTCCTGAATGGCCCTGCTCTTGGGGTCGTTGTTCGCGGCTGTGATCAGCTCCTCTGCTATCCTGTCCGCGAGGCTGCCCTTTTTCCCGAAACCCGTTTGGTAGATGCCCTGGGTCAGATTCCTCAGCGATAGGTCCAGCCTCCTCTGCGGGGAGACTATGACCGCCTGCCTCGCTATTATGCCCCCCAGCCTGTAGGACGCGATCTCCTCCAGCATCGCGGAGTTCTCTATCGCCTCCACCATCACCTGGAGGGGGTTCTTCTTTGTCTTCTTCTCTATCTTCCCGAATGCCTCCTTTGTCGCGAGGTATATGGCGTTCGTGGAAGCGGTGCACCGGCCAGAGGTTATCCTGTGCTTCTTCCCCCTGTGCCCCGGAACCATGAGCCTGTTCATGAATCTCTCCACAACGCTTATCCTCGGCTTGTGTATTTGGGTGGGCCCGTACCTGCCTCCGCTCCTCGGGACGATTACCGGGGAGACGTTCACGTAGCGCCTGAGTCCTGGGTCTCTGACCTCGACGCTTTCCGAGTCCCACCTTCCGAAAAGCAGAATCTTACCCCCTGCCCTGGGCTTGGGCGCCTCCGCGGCCTTCGCCACTTCCCCGGTGCTCCCATTCCCCTTGCCTTCAGCCATGCTACGCACCCTTCGGTTTCTCCTTCTTACCCTTCGCTATCTCCATGAGACTCACGCCGTTCACTGCCACGACCTTGTACTTTATCCCGTGCATGCTTCCCACGGCCCCACCCTGGCTCCCGTTCAGCCCCTCGAGCAGGACCTCGTCGTGCTCGTCTATGAACTTGATGGTCCCTGTCCCGGGAACGAATGCGGTTACTGGTATCCCGTTCTTGGACAGCTGGACGCGCACGCACTTGATTATGCCCGAGTGCGGCTGCTTTTGTTCCACACCCTTCTTCTTGAGCACTATCCCCCTGCCCCTGGGGGCACCGCCCAGTGGGTCCTTCTTCCAGAGGTCAAGAAGCTGCCTCTTCCTCCTGATAGAGTTCCACCTGAACTTCTTCCTTCTCTTCCTGAGCGTCCTCGCATTGAACTGTCCCATAACCGTCACATGCCATTCCAGAGCGTAACTGCTCCTATACCCTCTATATTGGCTGTTTATTTAAATAAATTGGCGCCAGGAATCAGAATTTAACCGCTTCCTTCTTGAATTCCTTCGCTTTCTCCTCAAGTATCTCCGCGGCCTTGGAGACTATGTATTCCGCGGGAAGGCCCGATATGCTCTCGACCCTGAACAGGAATTTGTCCGGCTTGGTGTTAATCTCCTCCCCATTCATCTCCGGGTGGTTCTGGAATGCGACGTTCGCGGCCTGGAACTTCGCGTGCTCCTTCCCTGTCCCGAGCCTCGCAGTGGCCGCCATCTTGACCGCGTGGCTCTCGAGCAGCTCCACCACAGGGAACTCCGGGCTCGTAGGCTTCACTGCCTTGTTCGAAGGCTTCATGTCACCGGAATACACTGTTCCCGGGCCCTTCTTCTCGACTGCGAAAACGGCCTGGCAGAGCGGGCATCCCTTACCCTTACAGCTGCAATCCCCCTGAAAGCTGAACTTCGAGGGGTCGAATGAGAGTGGTATGAGACCCATTCGCTGGGCAAGTATCTCGTCGAACACTGCGGAGGTGTTCTGCTCTATGTCCACCCAGTCTATCGCCAGCACAGGCACGCCCGAAATCATGGTCCTCCTGAGGGCGTTCGCAAAGGACACTGTCGCACCTCCCAGCACGAACTCCACCCCTTCCTTGCCCTTCTTGGTTATCCTCACGTCCATATGAATTCCTACCTCCAATGACTTAAAAGCGCGTGTCACCTCAGCCTGAAGTTCTCCACCCCAAAATGCCTCTTAAGCATGTCCCTTATGGCGTTGATGTTCTCCCCGCTCTTCCCTATGACTGTCAGTTTGCTCTCCCCCGGGACGCTTATCATAACGCTGTTCCCGTTCCTCTCAATGGTCTTGAGGTCCGGCACGACATTCCTCACGAACGTCTCCATGTCAGGGGAGTACCCGAATATCTTCACCTGCTTGCCGGAGATCCTCCTCAGCTCCCTTATGTTCGAACCGTTCTTCCCTATTGCCACCCCCATCTTCTTGGAGTCCACCAGGAAGTAAATGGAGTTCCCGGTGCTGATGCAGTCCTTAGCATGCACCTTTGTGACCTTTTCAAAAAGTGCTATCGTCCTTATGTTTTCCGTGGAGAGCTTCAGTTCCATAACATCATATTACTTCTTAATGCCTATTAAAAGTATTTTGAAGGGTTTCCCGCACGTCTGCGATAGCTTGAGCGAATCCCCCGGGAACTCCTCTGCCTCTATGCCCAGCTTGGAATAGTGCCCCAGGTCCTGACGAGTCGTTTCAGGGATATTGGAAGCGTAAACCACCTTCCCCACATGGCCTCTCTTCAGGCCCTTCATGACTGCCCGGGTCCCTATGACGACCCTCTTCTCATTCATGGCGTCCTTAATCCCTTTCGTGTCCATGCGCTTCTCCTTAGTAAACGAATCCCAGGAGCTGGCCCCCTGTCCCGGTCTTCTTTGCCTTCTGGTGATCCATCACGCCCTGCGTGGTGGTGAGTATCAGTATCCCGAGCCCTGTGGCCGGTAGGAACCTCTTCTCCCACTTCATGACGTCCGTGCTCTTGACCGAGAACCTGGGTCTTATCACGTTGCAGTCGTTTATCCTTCCGCTCATCTTGACCATGAACCTGCCCCCTTTCTCCGAGAAGTCTGCTATGTAGCCCTTCTCCTTCATTATTCCGAGGACGTCCCCCGCGAGCCTGCTCGCGTTCACGCGGGCTTCCTTCCTTCCTATTGCCTCGGTGTTTTTGAGCACCGAGAAGACATCCGCAAGTGAGTCGTGCTTCATGATATCACATGTACTTCCTGAACCCCAGCTTCTCTGCCTCCTCCCTGAAGCACTGCCTGCAGTAGTCCAGACCGTGCTGCCTTATCACGCCGCCGGTCCTCCTGCACCTCCTGCACTTGTGCGTGTTCTTGCCGAACTTCCTGTCCTTTGACTTGTTGAATCTCTCGTGCCTTGAGAGCTTCAGCGGTTTGTTCTCCACCTGCTTGAGGTTCTTTTCGTATGACATATCATCACTTGGTGGGTTTTGCTTTAAAACTCTTTTTCCTCCTCCTCGGTTACGGTGAATCCGAATTTCCTGGCCCATTCCATTGACTCCTCCGGACTTATGGCGTGCTTCCTTCCTATTGGGGTCCGGCCGCTCTTTCTCTTCTTCACCCTGAACCCGGGCCTCTCAAGCGTGACCGCCGCGTCAAGACCGAGTATCCCTATATCAGGGTCATAACTCGCCCCCGGGATGTGTATGTATTCCTTTATGCCGAAGGAGAAGTTGCCGCTGCTGTCGAAGTAGGAGGGTTTTATCCTGTTCTCGACCGCCTTCATGAGCCTCCCCAGCATCTCTTCCGCTTCCTTGCCCCTTAGTGTGACCTTGACCCCCATGGGCCTTCCCTTCGCAGTCCCGAAGGTGGATCTTTTCACGGTCTTTATCACAACCACCTTCCTCCCGGTTATCGCGGTTAGCACCTTCTTCGAAGCCTCCAGCCTCTGGGCAGAATCCCCGGCACCCATGTTTAAGGTGACTTTCTCCAGCCTGATCTCCCTCATCGGACTCATTTGGTCACCTTCCCGGATGACGGCTTCGCGGTGCTCCCGTCGCCGGAGCCCAGGACGAACACGTTGCCCTTGAGCGTCTCGAAGATCCTTTCCCCACTGTCTATCGTTACAGTGGGTTTGCCGAGCATGTGCGTCCTTTCGCGCAGTGAGGACACCCTTCCCTCCTTCCCCCTGTTCTTCCCTGAAATTATGACTGCCCTGGCCCCCTCCTTGAGCGGGAAGTGGGACGTTATCCTGCATTCGGGCAGGGCCACCGCCACCGAATCCCCGACCCTGTATGGACTCTTCGCCTCTGTGAGTATGTTC
>CAZMBQ010000031.1:0-7487 GCA_964564705.1 uncultured archaeon | reverse complement strand
ACGCTTTCCAGTGCGTCCGGTGGGTTCTCTACATGCGCGGACGCTGACAGGGACGGCTTCTGCCCAGGGGAAGGCGGGGACTGCGACGATTCGGATCCGATGGTGTTCCCCGGCGGACAGGAGACATGCGACGGCCTGGACAACGACTGCGATGGGGACGTGGACGAGGATTTCTGGCAGGCAGGGAGCAAGATAGGGAGCCCCTGCGGGACAGGGATATGTTCGGGCATATACGTGTGCACGCCCAACGGGGAGGACG
This sequence comes from uncultured archaeon, assembly GCA_964564705.1. Lineage (GTDB taxonomy): Archaea > Aenigmatarchaeota > Aenigmatarchaeia > QMZP01 > QMZP01 > BS750m-G81. Next base: position 7,228 of record CAZMBQ010000031.1, on the reverse strand, counting down.
TAGTGTGCAACAATCAATATTTTCCGGGGGAGTTCCCGGAATACTGCGAGGATGGTCTGGACAACGACTGCGACGGGGTTACGGACGAGACAGTGGAGCTAGTGAGGGGGAACCAGGTTCCTGCATGTGTGTGCAAAAAAGGCCAGCTCAAGCCCTGCGGCTCGAACATAGGCGCATGCATCGAGGGGGTGCAGGAATGTGTCGGGGGTGAATGGGGGGAGTGCAGGGACAACGTCCCGCCCGTGCCGGAGAGGTGCGACGGCCTGGACAACGATTGCGACGGGAAGATAGACAACCTCCTCGGCGGGAGCTCCGTTGCTTCGACTGCCTGCCAGTGCTACGGGGGGGGAACTCCCAGGGAGGAGACCTGCAATGACATCGACGACGACTGCGACGGCCAGGTGGACGAGGGTTTGGTATGTTGTTCAGGGGATGAGACGAGGACGTGCAGCACGAACGTGGGCGCATGCTCCGAGGGGGTGCAGGCCTGTGAGGGTGGGACGTGGGGATCATGTGCCGGAGGGGTGGAACCCGTGACTGAGAGATGCTTCAACCGACTGGACGACGACTGCGACGGGCAGGTGGATGAGGGATGCGAGGAGCTCGAAGTGGCCTGCTCCAATGGGGTGATGGATTCAGGAGAGGACGGGATAGATTGCGGCGGGCTCTGCCCGAACGGCTGCGGGGTTCCGCTCGAGATAATGCTCGTGGCTGGGTTGATGGGGGTCATGATAGCGATGCTCGCCTTCCTGCAGTTCCGTTCAGTCAGGAAATGAGCCTCCACCTGGGGCCTTCGCTGGTGTCCTCGACTTCAACGCCCATTTTCCTCAGCCGCTCCCTGAGGGAATCAGAGCCCTTCCAGTCCTTCACTTTCCTCAATCGTTCTCTGTCCAGCAGGAGCTTCTTCACTTCCGGAGAAGCCTCTCCCGGGCCCAGCCACCCGGACTTCCCGAGCTCCAGGCCGAGGACAGAATCCGCTCCCATTAGGAAGTCCAGCGCCTTCCCGGCCCCTTGGGGACCGAGCTTCCCTTCAGCGAGGAGGGAGTTGGCATCCTTCGCGAATGCCCAGATGGCAGAGAGTGCCCTTGGGACGTTCAGGTCATCGTCCATTGCCTGCTCGAACGCCTTCCTGGCCTTGTCCACGAACTTCGCGCTTCCCTTACCCTTCGCGCCACTCAGGCCCGAAACCAGAGAATCAAGGCTCTTCAGGCTCTCCCTCGCGCCCAGGATGCCCTTCCTCGTGAAGTTGAGCCTGGTCCTGTAGTGGGCCGAGAGGAGGAGGAATCTCACCTCCCTCGGGGAGAAGCCCTCCTTGAGGAGGCTCCTAAGAGTATGGAAATTGCCGAGGGATTTGCTCATCTTCTTGCCCTCCACGAAGAGGTGGCGGGCGTGGAGCCAGTACCTGGCGAAGCGCTTTCCCGTGAAGGCCTCGCTCTGGGCTATCTCGCATTCGTGGTGGGGGAAGATGTTGTCCTCCCCCCCGGTGTGGATGTCTATCGTCGGTCCGAGGTATTCCATGCCCATTGCAGAGCATTCGATGTGCCATCCCGGGTAGCCGCGTCCCCAGGGGGAGGGCCACTGCATGAGGTGCCTGGGATTGCTTATCCAGAGTGCGAAGTCCAGCGGGCTCTTCTTCTCTGAGCGGATGCCCACCCGCCTGCCTGCCTGGAGCTTCTTCAGCGTGTTGCCCGAGAGCTTCCCGTAATCCGGGAACTTCCCTATATCAAAATAGACGCTTCCCCCGCTCCTGTAGGCGAAGCCTTTCTCCAGCAGCTTCCTGATAATAGCCTGCATCTCCCCGATGTGGTCGGTCGCGCGCGGGTAGAAGTACGCCTTCCTGAGGTTGATCTTGCATATGTCCTCGAAGAATGCCATAGTGTAGTGGTCAGCCACCTCCTCGGGGGACATGCTCCTCTCCTTCGCGGCCTTCTCCACCTTGTCCTCCCCGCCTCCTTCAAGGGTGCCGTCAACGGTCATGTGGCCGACGTCCGTTATGTTCATTATGTGCTTCACCCGGAAGCCCTTCCACTCAAGGTAGCGTCTGAGCAGGTCGGCGAAGACGAAGGAGCGGAAGTTGCCTATGTGTGCGTGCGAATAGACCGTCGGGCCGCAGCTGTACATGCGGGCCTCCCCCTTCCTGGCGGGCTTGAAAATCTCCTTCTTCCTGGTGAGGGTGTTGTAAAGCCTGAGGGGCATATTAATCTTTTTATATATTCCTTATTAAACAAGATAATGGCCACTGAAGGCACAGCCAAACGCAAGGAAGCTCCAACGGAAGCGACTATCCTGAGCTTCAGGAGAGGCCGCCACACCCAGAGGACGAACCAGTTCCTCCTCGAGGTGGAGGGCGTGGACTCCAGGAAGAAGGCGTCCGGCCTGATCGGGAGGAAGGTGGTGTGGGCATCCAGCCCGAAAAGCAGGGACAGGAAGCCCAGGGAGATCCACGGGAAGATAACCGCGTGCCACGGGAATTCCGGGACCCTCAGGGCGCGCTTTTCCCGCGGGTTGCCCGGGGAGGCCGTCACCCAAAAGGCCAGGATACTGGGGTAGTTCACTTCATCTTGTATTCATTCCTGGGGCCCTTAAATTTCGGGCTTCCCACCCCAGGAGGGAGGTCGAGTCCCAGGGGGTCATCCCCCTCATCTTGCTTGTAGCTGTGCAGGGTTTTCCTTATCCTTATGCATGACATAGTTGCGCTTGGTAGCGTTTTCACCTTGCAATCCTTGCTTTATTTTTCCCGCGGACGCTTATTAATGGCTTTTAAAGGATTATTGACTACTCTGCGACATAACCATCGGAGTGGATAAGTCCAAACTTATAACGGGCCTGGGACAAGATTTAAGCATGAACATCGAGCACGGGACAGTGCAGAGGATATTCAAGATAAGGAGCGAGCTCCAGGAGGTATACTGGAACCTCCTGATACAGAACTTCGCCAAGTCGATGATAGGGATATTCATTCCCATCTACCTCCTGATAATCGGCCTCGAGCTGGAGGCCGTGTTCTGGTTCGCCTTCTTCCATTACCTGACGTTCATGTTCTTCTCCATATTCGCCGGAAGGATGACCGCGGCACTGGGGCACAAGCACCTGATATTCTACAGGATACCGCTGTTCGTGGCGTATTACGGGATGCTGGTGCTGTTGCAGTTCATGCCCTTCCCCATGGAGGCAGTCTATCTCGCGGCCGTTCTTGGGGGGGTTTCCACCTCCCTTTACTGGGTTCCGCTGAACTCCGAGTTCGTGAAGAACACCAAGAAGCTGCATACGGGGCAGGAGATAGCGGCCTCAGTGGCACTGCCGAGCCTGGCCTCGATAGCGGCCCCTACAATCGCCGCGCTCGTGCTCGGCGCGCTCGGGTTCAGCACGCTGTTCGTGCTGGTAATCTTCCTGCTCCTGCTCTCTGTCATCCCACTGTTCGCCACGAGCGACTATAAGTCGAGCTTCAGGTTCTCCGAGGGGCGGGGCATATTCTTCACTGAGAAGGCGATATCGATGCGGAGCTTCCTCTGGGGGATGCTGAGCATCGCAGAGGTGTTCGTCTGGCCCATATTTGTCTTCCTCACCCTTGAGAGTGCGCTGGACGTGGGGCTGGCCGTTTCGGGCGTGGCCGCGGGGGCCGCGCTCTTCACGCTCCTGATGGGGAAACTGAGCGACAGGGGCAAGAAGGGAGACATAATGGTCGCGGGAGCGCTCGGGTATGCCGCGGTGTGGTTCCTGCGGGCCTTCTCCCAGACGTTCATGGAGATACTGCTGCTATCCCTCATAGGAGGATTGTTCGTGGGAATGCTCAAGGTTACGAAGTTCTCCTACTTCTGCGAGGCCGCGAGGAAGGGGGTCATTCTGAACTGGGTGGTTCTCCGGGAGATGCTGATATGCTCGGGGAGGATCCTGTTTGTCCTTGCGATACTCCTGGTGCCCGGGATTGACCTTAGGGCTCTCTTCATGATTGCCGGGGCAGCCTCGCTGCTGTTCCTCGTCAGGGGAAAGAAGAGGTAGCCTCGGGGCAGCCGGGGCGCGTGCCCCCTTTGGCACTGTTCTATCAGATCAGAAACGCTGAAAGCCACCGGGCCCGGGGGAGGGTTTTAAAATCCTGCATCCAAAACTCAACCGCGCCGCTGGCGCGGGTGGAATGATGAGGATACTGCTGATGTCGGACACGCACCTGGGATTCTCTTTGGGGAGCGAGAGGAGGGAGGACGCCTTCCTTGCGTTCGAGGAGGGGCTCGGGAAGGCAGGCGAATGCGATGCGCTGCTGCTTGCAGGCGACATCTTCGACACGCGGACGCCCTCGCCCGAGACCTTTGCGTGGGCGATGAGCGGCTTGTTCAGGCTTGCCCATACGGGCAACGGGGCAAGGGTCTCCACCCCTTCCGGAAAAGGTGCCCTCCATGCGGGGGTTCCGGTGGTGGCGATACACGGCAACCATGAGAGGAGGGTGAGGGGACTGGTCAACCCCGTTGAGGCGCTCGAGATGGGCGGCTTCCTCATACACCTCCACTGCTCCACTGCAGTAATGGAGAAGGGAGGGGAGCGCGTAGCGGTTCACGGGATGTCCGCGGTGCCCGAGCAGTATGCCGAGCAGGCCCTTAAGGAATGGGGCCCTTCCCCCATGGAGGGGGCGTTCAATATACTCATGATACACCAGAACCTCGAGGGGTTCGTGCGTTCCGAGAACCCCCTGCCAAAACAGTCGCTTCCTCCGGGGTTCGACCTCTACGTTTGCGGGGACATACACGAGTCACACCGCTCCACTGTCCACGGGAAGCCGCTCCTGCTTCCGGGCTCCACGGTGGCAACGCAGATAACCAAGGACGCCCAGAATCCGAGGACCTTCACACTGATAGATACATCCACGGGCTCTTTAGAGCAGGAGCCCTTCAGGAACCAACGCAGGGTCTTCTACAGGGAGTTCGAGAAAAGGGGGGAGGCAGAGCGCTTCCTCGAATCCACCCTGGCAAAATCCCAGGGAACCAAGCCGGTAATAAGGATAAAATCTCCCATACCCCCGGACGAGCTCAAGTCAAGGTTCGGGGAGGGGGCGCTTCTCCTGCCCGTCCAGGAGAGGGAAATGACGGCACTGACCCCCGAGGAGCAGAGGCTTTCTGTTCAGGAATCAGGGAAGCGCCTCCTTGAGGAGAACCTTAAGAAGGCCGGTCTTGATCCCAAGACCTTCACAGACGTGTTTGAGCTGCTGCTGGAGAAGAGGCGGGAGGACGCTTTAAGGCTTTTAAAGCGGAAAATGAACAAGGGTCCAGGTAAAGATGGTAGTGAAGACGAAAAAACCCGGGAAGCCGGCGGACAGGAAGAGCGTCTCCAAGACCAGGGCCGCACCCAAAAGGAAGGCGAAGGTTTACCTGACTCCCAATCACATTAGGAGCATAGAGAGGGACATAGAGAAGATAATGGGCGCCCTGCGCACGCTCGAGGAGCGCGGCCTTCCTGAAGCCGCGGACGCGGGGAGGGAATGGCTCGAAGAAAGGCGGCCTCCCAGGAGATGAGCACTTCAAGACAACAATCAGGACGTCAGCCACTGGGCTCCTTCTCGACGCCGGGCATGACCCAGCCCTTACCAAGGCGTTTCCTGTTCTCCTTCAATATCGAGCCTGAAAGCGCCTTTTTGCATTCAGACTCCTGGAAGCCCAGGACCTTACCGAAAGCGATGAGGTCAGAAGCGGACCTCATATCCCACTGCGAAACCGCGCCCGAGGTGAGGACGAATGGGGAGCGGTACTTTCTGGCGAGCCTCGCCGCCCCGTGCATTCCCGCAAGCAAATCGCTGCGGCCCCTCTTAGAGGAGTGGAGCAGTGGATGGAGGGAGAAGGCTATGGCTACGTTGTTTCTCCTGGCGAGCCTTGCCATGACGTAGTCCACTTCCTGGCAGAAGGCGATGTCCACCTCCCTTGACTCGAGCGCTGCCCTGCCTTCCGAGACTATCAGCTCCACCTTCCTCCTGAGGGCAGGGGCCTTGCCGGGGCTCTTCAGCCAGACGCCGAAGCCCGTGCCGCTTTTCCTCAGTTCAGCGAGCCTCTCGAGAACCCCCGGATCATAGTCCAGAACGATCCCCACGCCCGAAAACCCGAGCTCGCCCGCGAAACGGGCCGCCTCCGGGGAGCGGAGGCACAGATCGAAGAATGCATTCATGTTAAGACTTTCTTTCCATCCAATTTATTTCTTCCTGCCGGGCGGTATTTTTTAGCCTTCAAAGCAAGTTCCTTGCATGCAGGGGAATGAAAGGCTCGTTGAGGAGCTGGCAAGGGAAGGCTACCTGAAGACGCCGGGGGTGGTGGAGGCTTTCAGGAAGGTGGACAGGAAGCACTTCGTGCCCCGGAAGGAGGAGGCGTACCAGGATCATCCGCTTCCCCTGCAGGCAGGTCAGACAATCTCTGCCCCGCATATGGTTGCCATGATGCTTGAGCTGCTCGAGGTGGGGAAACGCCACCGCGTCCTCGAGGTGGGGACGGGCTCCGGGTACAGCGCCGCGCTGCTGGGCAGGCTGGCGAGCGAAGTCACTTCGATCGAGCTGTTCCTTGAGCTGGCCGAGTTCGCGAGGAAGAACCTCATTAAAGCGGGCGTCAGGAACGTGGAAGTGGTTGTGGGGGACGGGAGCAGGGGGGTGCCCGGCCAGGAGTTCGATAGGATAGTGTTCGCCTGTGCTGTCAGGGAGGTTCCGGAGCCGCTCTTCAGGCAACTGAAGGACCCGGGTATCCTTATGGCGCCGGTTGGCGGGGAGGGGCGGCAGGAGCTGGTGCTTTTCCGAAAGGAGAACGGCAAGCTCAGGAAGGAGATCCATGGCGGGGTCGCGTTCGTGCCGCTGCTGGACGGCAGGTCTACTTCCTGATACTGTAGCGGAGGCTAAGGCCCCCGTGCGGGAGCTTTTTGGAGCCCAGCAGCTCCAGGTCCGCTTCAAAGGCCCCTTCAGCGAAGAGCGGTATCCCATTCCCGAATATGACTGGCTCCACGTCAAGGAGGACCTCGTTCACGAGTCCTGCTTCCATGAAGGATGTATTGAGCCTGCTGCCTCCGCACAGACAGGCCTGCTTGAAGCCCTCCTTCTCGAGCATCCTCACTGCCTCGTCGGGGCCCTTGCCGGTGAACCTGACGCCCGGGGATTTCGCTGGAAGCTTGCGGCGGGTGAAGACGAGGTAGGTGCAGCTGTCCAAGAACTCCTCCGGAGGCATGACCTCATAGGTCCTGCTGCCCACCAGTGCGCAGCCGACTTTTTTCA
>CAZMBQ010000030.1:0-7737 GCA_964564705.1 uncultured archaeon | reverse complement strand
AAGCGTGAGATAAAGAAAAAGGCCGGGAGTCGAATAAGAATCAGAAAGCCAAAAACAATAAATACGGTGAAGTTTAAGAGATAAATATGTGGTTGTTCAGGAAGAAAGGAGGGAAGCCGGCAGCCAGAAAACCTACCGCGAGAATGTCAAACAAGAAACCCGCGAAAAAATCCCTCCCCACACGTTCCGTGAAGACCACACCTTCTCCCGTGAAACCCTATTCTCCCGAACCCCCCAAAAAAACCCAGAAATCCAGCTCCCCGAAAGTCAGGAAAGTGAGAATGCACATGAAAGACTTCGAGAGGAAACCGAAGTCCGCCGCGGACGCGTACCCTGGAAACGGTAAATCAGAGTACTTCAAGACAGGAATCTCTGGTCTTGACGTCCTCCTCAAGGACGGAATACCCAGTGGGAACGCCGTCCTGGTTGAGGGGGGTCCCGGATCAGGCAAGACACTCCTCTGCCTCAACATAGCCAACAACTTCTGCTTGCACGGCAAGAAGGTCCTTTATATGTCCTTCGAGGAAGCGGAAAACAGGCTCTTCAACCACATGGAGAAGTTCGGCTGGAGGGCCAGGGAATTCGAGAAGAAGGGCCTACTCAAGGTCAAGAGGTTCGACGCTCTAGACATCGCTCGGAGCGTCGAAGCCCTGCTAAGCGCGGCAAAGAAGGAGCTCCTGATAGAGGTCCAACCCGTCCTCATCCCACAGGGGTTCAAACCTGACTTGATACTCATTGATTCCCTCACCTCGGTAGCCTCCGCGTTCTCGGGGGAGGAGAGCAGGTTCAGGATTTACATGGAGCAGTTGTTCCGTTACCTGGAAAAGTCCAGCATATCATCCCTCCTCATAAGGGAAGTGCCGCGCCCCACACATACCGGGAAGAACTATGGGGGCAAGGGCGAGGCAATAAGCTTCCTCTCTGACGGCATAATAGTGGTCTACAACGTGGTGTTTGATACGGGGAGCCGGAAGAGGGCGATCGAGATACTTAAGATGAGGGGCACTGACGTGAAGAGGAATATAGTGGAGATGGAGATAACGGACAGAGGAATAAACGTCTACCCTGAAAGGCTCCTCAAGGGCAATCACAGACTCACATGACTCTTATGCATTCATGCTCTGGAAAAGCGGGCAAAGTAGCACTTGCCGTAGTCTTGTTAGCCGTTCTTCTGATTCCCCCCTCCTTGTCCCAGGAGCCTTCTGAAAAGGCCCTCGAGGCAAACGCCTCGATAATGGAGGCCGAGAAGCTCATCGAGGAGGTGTCAGAGGCCGGATTCGGGACCACCCAGCTAGACGACATCCTCCTCTCCGCCAGGCAGATTTACCGGGCCCAGCTCGCCCTTGAGTCCCAGGGCGGTCAGTCGGACTTCACCCTGGTGTTCGAGATGTTGGACAGGATAGAAGCCCTCCACAGCCGCGCCTTTGATGTGGGGGACGAGATATACGCCCTGAAGAGCCACGTGGAGGACGTGAGGGAGTCGGGTATGGGAATGGAGGAGATAGACGCCCTATTCGCGCAGGCAGAGGACGAGTTCATGAAGGAAAGGTATGACAGCGCCGCCTCCCTCGTGGAGGACACGTACGATAAGATATCCGAGGCCGAGTCCAAGTCCACCACCGCCTACGTTATATACACCGCAGCCACCCAGAGCCTGACGGGCTTCCTACTTCAGAACTGGCTCTACATGACAATAATCATCGTGGTCGGGGCTTCCTCTTTCTTCATCACGAAGAACAGGCTTACAATCCAGCGGATGAAGAGGAAGATATTCCACCTCGAGAATGAGAAGGACATACTCCAGTCCCTGATAAGGAAGACCCAGGACGAGTATTTTGGGAAGAAGAGCCTTGCAGAAGATACCTATGAGATAAGGATAAAGAAGTTCAGCGAGATGATGCGGGACATCAACCGCCAGATACCTCTCCTGAAAGAGCAGATAGAGAATAGGAAATCCAACAAGCCCAGGAAGGCAGGCGTCTCGAAATCCCTCGGGAGCCGGTTCAAGTTCCTACCGCTGCGCTGAACTTACCGCATACGGGGCACTTATCAGAGTGCGCGCAGGTCTCGCATTTCTCCTCACACTCCTCGGCGTGTTCCTTACAGAAGACCACGCTTATCCCCCGTATGGTTCCGAGAAACCCACCACCTTCTTCGACCGGGCTTCCGCAGATTATGCATCTGTGCTTGCCTTGCATTCTCCCTCCTATTCTCAGTTGGAAAAAGGTCTTAAAAAGATTCTCCCCGACTCAGACGTACGCGAGTGCCGCAAGAGTTCCGTGCACGAGCGCAGACACCACAGTTGCAATGGCCACCCTTCGGTGCCACTTGAATGTTGCCCTGCCCCTCCGCATCAGCAGTCCCAGCGCAGCCGTTGCCAGCAGCAGGGCGATCGTCAGGAAACCGAGATACCCGACAAGCGGGAAACCCAGCACAGTGTAGTAGCTTATTCCTTCAAGCATCCAGATCACCTATGTAGTAGCCTTCCAGCAGGTTCCTTGCCCTCTGTGAATGAGGCGTCCCGGAACCCATTGGCCTTGTCTCGAACATATCCGTGGCATCCGTCCCGCAGCCCTCGAGTATCGCCTCCCCTCCAGGATGCGAAGGAATCCAGTCAGTAACGTCATACACCTTCCCTGCGATCACAAGCCAGCAGTCTCCTTCAGTGGAGTGAAGCGCCACTTCCACCAACCCGTAAACATTCCCAGTGACCGTTCCAGTCTCCTCCGGGCCTGTACCGGAAACACACCCGCTCACCACAAGCACCGCCGAGAGCGCCCCCAACAAGAGAAACCCCCTTTCCATACCATTATTTGTCCCCGCGCTTAAAAAAACCCGCCCGCCAAAACCCCCGGAATTGTTTTATCTGGTAACTGTAGAAAACATGACTAACAACCAAAACTAAACAACACCACTAAAGATGAATATACTCAAACCCACCCCACGACCATCGCAACCCCGAGCAGCAGCATTACTGCCCCGGCAGCAAGGTGGAGGCGCCTGATGTTTTTGTCCTTCCACCCTGACACGTCATCCACCCGTGCTATACTCACATACACCGCAGCTGTTATAACTATCATGGGCAGCACGAAGATAAGGTTGTAGAGGAGCAGCATCGGAACCGCATGGATCGTGTCCAGAACAGAAAGCAGCCCCCCGGCTATTATGTACGGCCCCATGGTGCAGGGGAGCAAGAAGAGCGTGACCAGGATACCCATCGAGAAGGCCCCTCCCGGACTCGTGACCCCGGCAAGTATCTTCTTCACCCCCACCCTCATCCTCATGGGCATCTCGGTCCCCAGCCCCCCGGGCCTGTATGAGAAGAAGTCCCTTATGTTGAGTAGCCCCAGCACTATGGCAAGGGCTCCCAGTGCGGTGTAAAGGACCAGACTCACCGAGGTCAATGCCTGGACGGCTTGGAAGAACCTCACTATCACCAGCCCGTAGACCAGGTACATCACGAAAACTGCGAGCGAGAACGCCAGCCCGGCAAACATGACGTTCCTCCTCTTCCCGGGGTTGTATGTGAGTATTGCCACGAGCAGCAGCGTGAGGACCGCGAGGGCGCAGGGATTGACCGCGTCCACTGCAGCCAGAGAGACAATCTTCGCGAGCGTGATCTCCTCTGGATTGTCCCCAGCAACGGGCTCCTCCAGGACCGCCGACCCGCCCCCTCTAGGGGGCTCCTCTCCGTTCCACTGCATCGTCCAACCTTCGATCCTGGCCGCACGCTCGAATTCGAATGCCCCGCCCGAGTAGGGCACGCTTTCCGGTTCAGCAGCGCTGAACTCCTCCCCTTCGAGCGCCCAGGGGACGCTCTCCGCGAGAACGAGCTCCCTGATCAGTCTCTCGTCGCCGCCCTTGCTGCCAGAGATCAGGACCCTGTTCCTTGCCCATATGTTGGGATTCCTGGGAATCCCGAAAAAATCAGCCCGCCAAAGTCGACCGCCTCGCCCGGGAGCGGGCAGGGGTTTGGCCCCCTGTCTATCAGTTCCTGGGTCCCGCTTAATATGTGGTAGTCCCCTGCCAGGAAGTCCTCCCCGAATATCACCAGCGGGAACCCGAATCCCGTACCGTAAGCTGAGTCATACTCCAGCATTATCCCAGCGTTCCCGGGCTTCTGGTATACCTCGTACTCGATCATGACAAGCCCGGGGTTTTCCTGCAGCTTCGCCTCCAGCAGGACCGGGTCCACCTTTGTGCAGTGGGGACAGCCGATCCCGGTTACGTACACCACGCAGACGGTCTCCTGCGCGCTTGTTGTGCCTGGAAGAATCATCAGAATAACGGCAATAATCAACAAGAGCTTCATTAACTGTCCCGCAAGGCCTTTTGCCCCCCATTCCACATACTCTTCCATCCGCGCACCTTTCTTAACCAATCCGGCCAGGGCCCTTAAATTCTTTTCCTGAATCTTCGAGTATCCTTTCCCTTATACCTCTGAACAATTCCCCGTATGCGGGATTTATCTTGACCACCGGCCTCATCCTGATTGTTGACTGGACGAAGTCGTTACTGTACGGTATCTTCCCCAGTATCTCTATGCGCTTCTCCCCCGCGAACCTCTCTATTTCCCCACAGAAAGCGCCTTCAAGGTCAAACTTGTTTATGACAATTCCGTGCCTGATCCTGAAGTGGTTTGCCAAGTGAAGGATCCTCTTGAGATCGTTGAGCGCCGAGGGGGTGGGTTCTGTCACGGCCACAATGTAGTCCGTGCCCACTAATGATGCTATCACAGGACACCCGATGCCTGCCGCGGAATCTATGATGACAAAGGACGATTTGATATTGTTCCTTATGCTCTCGGCTTCGGCCTTGAGGCTGGCAACAATCTCCCCAGAGGCAAGCTCGCCTATTTTCAGCTCCCCCGAGATGATGTCCACCCCAAACGCCTTTCCGGTATAGATGTCGCCGATTTCCTTCACGGATTCCGTTATAGCGCCTTTGGGGCAGGCTGCTATACAGGCCTTGCACCCTATGCACAGTTCCTTCACGAAGGCTGGGTATCTGCCTTTTACAAAAACCACCGCATTCTGCTTGCAGATTCCGGCGCATCTGCCGCACTTGTCGCACTTCCCGAAATCCCATTCCGGTACTGGCTGGCACACCTTTTTGTACGCCTCCCTTTCAGCCGAAAGCAGGAGGTGGTCGTTGGGGCACTCAACATCAGCATCAATCAACATCGTTTTATCCTTCTTGGCGAACTCCATTGCCAGAGAAGACGCCAGCATGGATTTGCCCGTGCCTCCCTTGCCGCCGGTAACCGTGATTTTCATGGCGCATGCCCCCGGCAGGCGTCCCCGGAACCCGCCTTTCTCATCTTCCCTTCCTTCCACATGCGGAAAACCTCTCTCACTGTCCCGGTTCCGGACGCGAAAACCTCTATCCCCGACTCTTCGCAAAGGGTGATGGCCTCCGGTCCTATTTCCCGGCACAGAACCGCCGAAACCCCGTGCCTTTTCAGCAGTTCGGGAGGCCGTTCCGTGCCGGCTGAATGTCCGCAGGAGTTCCTTGTGGATCCGGCAAATTTTTCTTTGTCGTCAATGAAGGTGGAGGAGTCAGATCTCCCGAAATGTTCCGCCACCCTGCTGTGGAGCCCCCCATTACCGCTGATCGGCAATGCCATCATCCATCTATCACTACCTTTTCGAGCTTGCCCTGGGCGAACCTTTCCAGCGCATCCTCCACGGTTCCGCCTGCCCTATAAACGCTTATGCTGAACTGGCCGAGAACGTCGAGCGCCCTCGGTCCAATGTTGCCTGTTACGAGTGCTTCTGCACCCCTGTCCGCGATCTGCTGCGCCGCAAGGATACCTGCGCCGCCCGTTTCCCGGGCGCTCGAGTTCTTCTCTGCCTCGAAACTGGTGATTTCGCTCCCTTTGAGCCGGGCAAATATGAAATATTCACACCTGCCGAAAGTGCCGCCAACCTCGCTGCCAAGGCCTTCTCCGCAAGAGCTTACCGCAATCTGCATCTCCGCCTCCTTGACCCTCATTACTTCGAATATTCGTTGATGGCCTTTGTTACGAGCTGCACGTACATAAGGGAAGGCCCCCCACCCATCAATGTGGCCACGAAACAGGTCTCCATTATCTCGTCCTTGCTTGCCCCGGCATCCATGGCCTTCTTCACGTGAAACGCTATACACCACTTGCAGTGGGTCGCCACAGAAAGTGCGATGCTTATCAGTTCCTTTGTTTTTGCGGGAAGCCTCCCCTCCTTTTCCGCTTCTCCCATGAAGTTCCCGAAGGCCTTCATGAAGCCGGGATACTCCTTCCGCAGCCTCTCTATGCTTTCTTCCACCTCTTTCAGCAGTTCACTCACGTTTTCCATTAAGTCACCCCTTAGCCCATCCTTGCCATTTTGGATCCGCACTTCGGGCACTTCATTTCCGCACACGGGACGCCTCTTTCATGCGCCACGAAGTGATCGCATTCAGGGCATGAACAGCTTCCGCTGGGGCCCATTGAAGTCCCTCCCATCCTTCCTCTACCTTTCATGTCACCACCTCTCCCATATATTCTGTAATCCCCTCCCTCTATCCTGATTGCCTTGCCCTTCACAATTGCCTCAGCCACCTTCCCCCTCGAAGAGAACAGCAGCCTCTGGAAGGTCGGCTGCGATATACCCATCCTCTCCGCGGCTCCTGACTGGCCAATCCCCAGGAAGTCCTTGAGCCTGAAGGCCTCGAACTCGTCCATGGTGAGCGTGACCTGCTCAAGCTCCCTCATCCTTACTCCCACGGGCTTGAAGTAGGCCACCTCGGGTTCGCCCAGGACCCTTCGCGGTATTCTCGGTCGCGGGCTCATTGTTTCTTCTCCATCTCCTTGATCCTCTTCTCCATGGTCTCAAGCTCCTCCTCCAGGGCCCTCATGTCCCTCTTTACGAGTTCCTTCTCTGCCTTGAGCTCCGAGAGCTCGTCTTCCCTGCTGTAATGGACCTGGTTTGGTAGAGCACTTCTCCTGAAACCTCTTCCGAACCCGCGTCCCCTTCCGTATCCGCTTCCGCAGGGTCCAAGGCCCCTTCCGCTCATCGGTCCGAGTCCCATGGGTCCTGTCCTGTCGAATCCTGGCATTCAATCACCTCCAATATGAATATATATTCATAATACTTTATAAAGCTTTCGCTTTTTTCATCCAGATACCGGCAAACAAGCCATTTGAAGGGGTTTGGCTCAAAAAATAAAACAGAGCGTCTTTTTTCAATGTCCGCACAAATCCCAGATTCGACCACAAGGCACTCTGCCATCAGTTCACCATAACCTTCTGGTAGAACTCCTTGCCCTCGATCTCAATTACCACCTCTCCGCTGACATCACCGCCCCTTGTGGTGGTGCCCAGATCGACAACGCGCTTCCCTTCGCTTTCTGTGCTCTGTGAGCTATCTGCCGGGTTCGCACCCTCGTTCGCAGCCACGGCCCCTTCTATGCTTGCGTCCTGGAACACTACCTGATTGTTCTGTGCAACCACCCGGCCATGCCTGCCACGATCAGCACCGGTATCACCAAAGCAAACCATTTCATCTCAATCCCTCCTCTTTGGTTGAGGTGGATGTCTTCGGATCCTGTTATATAAAAATTGCTATTGGTTTTTGAGACAAATATGAAAAAAGAAGCATTTTTTTGTTCCAAATAAAATAAAACGGTTAAATTCACATTATTGTCAATAAAATGCCTGGATGGACGCGAGCGTGTCTAATTATCCTCCCAAGTAACTGAACTCCTACCATGCGTTGCCCT
>CAZMBQ010000029.1:0-7915 GCA_964564705.1 uncultured archaeon | reverse complement strand
TTCACCCACGGCAAGGTCGCGGCAAGGGTCCTCTGCAGGGCACTCGAGAAGCACGGGATACGCAGCCACTCAGTCAAGTTTTCTGGCAATCTCGGCTTCCATGTAGGCGTGCCCTGGGCATCCATCCCAAAGGAGATAGGCCTCAAGCCCACTTCCGGGCTTTTTCCCGGCGCGGCGCGGAAGGTGGGACTCTACCTGCGCGAATTCATCCGGGAGCCTCTCGAGAAGGCCCTCCTCAGGTCCGCAAGCCCCGAAAGCATTTCGGAGCAGTCAGGCATCCCCCTCAAGGAGCTGCTCACCCCTGAGGGAATAAACCCCTTCAAGGCAGTGGACATAGACACTGTCCTCATATCCCCCCGCCACCTTTACAGGGCCCCGTATTCCCTGAACAAAAAATCCTTCCTCGTCTCCCTGCCTGTCCAGGACATTGAAGGGTTTGAGAGGGAGCAGGCCTCCCCAGGAAGAGTGAAAACGTCCCTGCAGTTCCTTGAGGAAGGGGAGGAGGGGGAAGCTGGCACCCTCTTCGCAGAAGGCCTTGACTGGGCAAGAAAGAATCTCCGCGCCGAGGTCTCGGTAAGGAAGAGGCAAGGGCCCAGGGAGAAGGTTCCCGAGGCGATGTTCCCACCCTGCATACGGAACATCAAGGCCGGTCTAGAGGAGGGCAAGAAGCGCTCCCTATTCATCCTCATAAACTTCCTCCGCTCCCTGAAGTGGGGGTGGGAGGACGTGGAGGCTTTCGTCAGGGACTGGAACAGCCGCAACCGCCCCCCGCTCCCAGAGCAGACAATCGTCTCACACATCCGCTACTACCAACGCAGGGAAACCTTCCCCCCTCCGAACTGCTACCAGGAAGGCTGGTACACCTCCTTTGGCGTCTGCGACCCGGATTCGGTGTGCGTCAGCAGGGAGAACATAAAGAACCCGGTGAACTACCCGTTCAGGCTGATGCGCTCCCGCAAGCGCGGGAGGAAACGCAGGTAGTCGGGTAATTTAAATCCTCCCACCAACTAGTTTCATGCTCACGCACGAAAGCCTCCGGAAGCTCAAGAATGATGAAAAGGCCTCAAAGTCCATCATGCCCCTCCCCCAGGACTTCTTCCAACAGTTCCAATCCTATGTGGAGGCAAAGGAGAGGCTTACCAAGGATCCATGGGAGATAGAATCCGCGAAGAGGCTCCTGCAGGACCTCCTCGAGATAAGGGAGAAGAAGCTCCTCGACGCCGCGTTCTACTGCGCCCGCTCGGGCGAGCTGCCCGACAACCTCTCGAGGCGGGAAAAGGCCTTCCTCGACGGGGTCGTGGAGCATATCAGGAAGTTCCACTCCAGGGGGGAGGGGGAGGTGGAGATGCTCAGGGACGTCCCCGAGTTCGTCGCCCCGGACATGAGCCACCACGGTCCTTTCAGGAAGGGTGATGCCGCGAAGCTGCCACCCGAAGTGGCGAGTCTGCTCGTGGAAAAAGGCGCTGCAAGGGCAAAATGAATTTAAATAAGCCGCCGCATTATTACTATGAAATTCCCCAAGACCGTCAGTGTGCTGTGTCCCTCGTGCAGGAAGCACACCGAGCACACAGTGAAGGTCAACAAGCAGCGGGCCCGAGGCTCCGCGCACCCGAATTCCAAGGCGAACCGCTCCAAGGACAGATGGAAGCGCGGCCACGGCGGCCACGGGAAGTACTCCAAGCCCGCAGTGGGCAAGAAGCCAACCCAGAAGCTCGACCTTAGGCTCCAGTGCAAGGAATGCAAGAAGAAGCACACGAAGAAGGGATTCAGGGCAAAGAAGTTTGAATTGGTGTGATGATATGGCAGGAAAGTTCGTGATGGTGAAATGCGGGAAGTGCAAGAACGAGCAGGCGGTATTCGAGAGGCCCTCCTCCCAGGTGAAGTGCCTGGTTTGCTCAGAGGTTCTCGCAGAGCCCACCGGCGGCAAGGCGATAGTGAAGGGCAAAGCGATGGGCGAGGCCAGGTGACCGCTGTTTTTTAAGTATTAACCCTTAAATGATTTCATGAAACAGGGCCTTCCTTCCAGGTGGGAGCTCGTGGTGTGCAAGATAACCAAGCTCAGGCCCAACTCTGCAGAGGCGCTCCTCCTCGAGTACGGCAAGCCCGGAATGATACACGTCTCAGAGGTCGCCAGCCGCTGGGTCAGGGACATCAGGGAGTTCCTCAAGGAGAACCAGTACGTGGTCTGTAGGGTCACCGGCGTGGATGACAGGGGCATCTCCCTTTCCATGAAGAAGGTTAGGAGGGAGGAGGGCAGCAGGAAGCTCAACGAGTTCAAGCGTGAGAGGAAGGCCGGGAGCATGCTCGAGCAGGTCGCCAGGTCCCTCAAGAAGACCAGGGAGCAGGCGTTCAAGGAAGTGGGCTTCCTCCTCCAGGAGGAGTTCGGATCCGTCTCCAAGGCCTTTGAGATGGCCGTGAAGAACCCCGAGCTTCTCGAGAAGAAGGGTGTCCCCAAGAAGTGGCTCGACCCCATAAGGGGGATGGCAGAGAAGAGGTTTGGGGGCAAGACATATTCCCTCAGGGGCGAGCTCGAGCTCTCCTGCCCTGGCCCGGACGGGATTGCCGTGATAAAAGACGCGCTCCTGGCTGCCCGAAAAAAGGGCTTCCAGGTCTCGTACGTCTCCGCCCCCCGATACACCATATCGGACGAGAGCAGGGACATAAAGAAGCTCCAGTCCTCCATCGAGGAGGAGGGACAGGCAATAGTGAAGGCGGTCCAGAAGGGTGGCGGTGAGGGCAGCTTCCGCCTGAAGGAATGAATCAGAAGTCGAACAGGTTTACCCTCCCCTTGGCGGAGTGGTATCCTATCACATACCCGGCAGCTGTCCATGCCTGCTTCCTCTTGCCCATGGGCTTTCCTGTCCTCCCGTGCGCGTATTCCCTGAAATTTTTCCCCCTACCCATTAGGAAGGCGGCGAGCGCCGCTAAGTCCTTCTTCGCCTTCCTCCTGAACTTGTTCCTGCTCAGGGCATGTATCCAGAACCCCCCGACCATTGGCCACGCTCCTCCGTTGTGGTATGTGTACGGCCTCTCCCTCCGCCCGTAGAGCGGTATCCAATCCCTGTCCCTCTTCCTGACAGGCGGATCCAGAACCCTGACCGGCACGGGGGAGTTCACCCCGAATTCCAGGCCGCGCGCGATTATCGACCTCGCCCTCCCCTTGTCTGCCACGCCAGTGGAGACCGCGAGAACGTTCCCGAAGGTCTCGAAGCGCTTCTCCCAGTGGTGCTTGAAAGGCTCCACATGCGACTGGTAGTAGCCGTACGTCCTCGGCTCTATGTTGTCGAATATGTAGTAGTCCTCCTTTATCCTCCCTATGTTCTCCTGGGTAAACCACAGGACGTCGTTTATCCTCCTCTTCACCCTCGGGCGCCTCCTCCTTATCCACCTTATCCTCTTCATTATGCTCCTCCTCATCCACTCATCCCTCTGCCTTTCGAGCCCCTCCGAGAACAGGAAAGCCAGCGCCTTCAGGGCCTCGTAGTAAAGCACCTCGTCATACAGAACGTGGTAGGATCTCTCGAAGACATCCGCCCAGTCCCCTGCCTTGTGTATCTCCAGGAGGTCGCACCTGTCAGAGTCGAATGCCTTGAACAACCTGTACAGCCTCTTGTACCTTGTCATGTTGTTCACTGAAATGAAGCGCTTGTCCCTGGTCCTCTTGTAAAGCATCGCTGCCGCTATTACTATCCACATGTTCGAGTCCACCGAGGTTATGGAACCCAACCCCCCGTACACTCTCCTCCTGTTCTCTATCTCTATGTACGAGGGCACCTGCCCGTGATCTCCCTGGTGCCTTAGCAGGAAGAGAATCCCCTTCTTGGCTGTCTCCAGCAGCCCACTGTCGCCTGAAAGGCAGGCCGCTATCGAGCAGATGGAGTGATCCCGCGACCAGACCGAGTAGTAGTTCTCCTTCCTCTCCACAGAAGCCGAAAAGCCCACCCCGGTCGAGTTCTCCCTAAGCACCTCGAGCGATTTCAGGTATGCGGCCTCTGTTGCAAGCCCCTTGATTTTTCCGGGCATAACAAGAAGTGGCGCATCTTTATTTATAGCGACCACCCCCTTAAAATGATTTCAGGAAAATGGTTTAAAGCACTTAAAACACCGAAACAACTATGCTTGTGGCGTTATGGTGCTAGAAGGCCTTGGTTCGGGTCTGAAGTCCGCCCTGAAAAGGATAGCGGGAATGGGTGTGGTGGATAAGGAGGCCGTTGAGTCGGTTGTCAGGGAACTGCAGCGTGCCCTCCTTCAGGCGGACGTGGACGTCTCGATGGTCTCCGAGTTCTCCAAGTCGATAAGAAGAAAGGTGCTGAGCAAGGGACCGCCCCCTGGGATGAGCCTGAAGGAGCATTTCATAAAGGTCCTTTACGACGAGATAGTCTCCTTCCTCGGGAAGGAGAAAGGCGAGGTTCCCCTGAAGAAGCAGTGCATCCTCCTGATAGGGCTTTTCGGCAGCGGCAAGACCACGACCATGGGAAAGATAGCCAAGTGGTTCAAGACCCGCGGTCTCTCGGTCGGGGTGGTGGGCTGCGACGTGCACAGGCCAGCTGCTCAGGACCAGCTCATGCAGGTTGCCGGGAAGGTCGACGCCAGGTATTACGGGGATGGGAAGGACCCCCAGAAGATCGCCAGGGAGGCCCTTGAAAAATCTAGGGAGGACGTGCTCATATTCGACTCGGCCGGGAGGGACGCCCTTGACAAGGAGCTTGCGGGGGAGCTCAAGTCCCTCGGGGAAACCGCCAAGCCGGATGAGGTTCTGCTGGTCATCCCCGCGGATATGGGGCAGGCCGCGGGCAAGCAGGCAGAGGAATTCAACAGGCTCGTCGGGATAACCGGGATAGTGGTCACCAAGATGGACGGGACGGCCAAGGGAGGCGGAGCGCTCGCCGCGGCCGCGGCCTCTGGAGCAAGGGTCAAGTTCATCGGCACAGGGGAGGGGCCCGGGGACCTGGAGGCGTACGACCCCCAGCGGTTCGTCTCCAGGCTCGTCGGATATGGCGACATCCAGGGCCTCCTCGAAAAGGCCAGGGAGGCGGGCTCAGAGGAGGCTGCCAAGAAGCTCCTCAAGGGTGAGTTCACACTCGAGACGTTCTACGAGCAGATAAAGTCAATGCAGGGCATGGGCTCGCTCTCCAAGGTCGTGGACATGCTCCCCGGGATGGGTGGGAAGCTCCCCAAGGATCTCCTGGACGTCCAGGAGGGGAAGATGAAGAAGTGGGGATTCTGCATACAGAGCATGACCCGGGAAGAGAGGAGGAACCCCGAGGAGATAAAATCCTCCAGGATAAACAGGATAGCCAGGGGCTCTGGCACGTCAGAGTCAGACGTGCGCGACCTCCTCCGCCACTACAAGCAGGCAAGGAAGGTTATGAAGCTCACCAAGGGGGGCAAGGGCCTCAAGCGCGGACCTCTCGCCCAGCTGGCGAGGCAGTTCGGCCTTAACGTTCAGGAGGGATAGGATGGCAAAGTTTGAGTGCGAAAACTGCGGGTGGACCGGTAAGCCCATATTCATGGAGCCTGCCACGAGGCTATGTCCGAAGTGCAGGAGCGTGAACGTGAAGAAGGTTAAAAAAGGTGAATGACAAACATATTCCAACGGGGACGAATGCGTCGGTAGTATAGTGGTAGTACGCGGCCTTGCCACGAGCCTTTTGTAAGGGGGCTTTGCGGATAGGCTGTAACCCGGGAGGGTCTTCCATCCAGGGGGCCCCGGGAATTCGAAGCGCCCTGCCGCTTTCAGGGGCGGAAATCCCGGCCGACGCATCCCCTTCCCCTGCTCTGAAATCTTTTAAATAATGGATCCAATAATCCATAATAGAGCCAAGGTTATTGTTATGGCAAGGCCCCCTATCCCTCCGGCCCCGCACAAGCCGGCGCAGCGGAAACCCCCAGCCATACCAGAAGCGAAAGATCTCCCGCGCCCGCCCGAGCACCTCCCGCCGAGGTCCGAGCCGGTCCCTGCATCCAGCCGCGGACCTCCCCTCTTCATAAAGATAGACAAGTACAGGGAAGTGGTCGACAGCCTCCACAAGCTCAAGACCTACGCCCTCGGGCTCAGGGACGCCCTCGAGGCGCTGAACGACGTTGAGAAGGAGCTCCAGCACGGACTTTCCATAACCCATCGTGCGCTCGAGAAGTTCAGCTCCACCATAGCCGAGATAGACGCGAAGATGACCCGCTCCTCCCCGGGTGACGCGGAAAGGTCCGAGCCTGCGAGCGAGATGAACGAGTACGTGAGCGATCTCCATGAGCAGATGCAGAGGATAAAAAAGGACCTCGGCAGCATATCCTTCTGAGCGGTTTTTGCAAGGCGTATTTAAGAATCCACTGGAAGAATATTATCATGCGCAACCGCTGCACGCGGGGGTAGCCAAGCGGCCAAATGGCATTGTGCCAGGCAACAGGCGCAGGACTCAAGAAGCGCTATGTGATGGGAAATCCTGTGGCTCAGTGCCTTCGCAGGTTCGAAACAAGCTTTTTCGCAAAAGCTTGGCCAAACGGAGCCTCCACGAGACTTCGCTTCTCGCTGCGGCTTCCGACGGGAATCCTGCCCCCCGCATTTTTAAATATTATCACGACAGAATAGAAGGAATGAGCATGAAAATTCGCGACAAGAACCCCAGACTGAAGGAACTCCTGGTCTCTCTCGAGAAGGCCGGAAGGAATAACAAGTCAGGCCTCTGGAAGGCCCTTGCAAGGAGCCTCAACAGGCCCAGGAGGGCCGGCTTCGAGGTGAACCTCTTCGAGCTCTCAAGGGCGGGCGGGAATGAGACCCTGGTCGTCCCGGGACGCGTGCTCGGCAGCGGGGCCCTCGACAAGCCTCTCAGCGTCGCGGCCCTCGCGTTCTCTGCCGGCGCGAAGAAGGATATAGAGAAGGCCGGAGGCACTGCCATGTCCATACAGGACGCACTGGAGAAGAGCCCCGGAGGGAAGGGGATGAGGATATTCGGTTGATATGGAAATCACGATAGACGCACAGGGTTCGGTCGCGGGCAGGGTGGCCAGCGCCGCTGCCAAGGCCCTCCTGAAGGGCGGCTCGGTTAGTATAGTGAACGCCGAGAAGGCTGTTGTCACGGGCGACCCGAAATACACGCTCAGGATTTACAAGGAGAAGTTCGACAGGGGGGACCCCTACATGGGCCCCTTCTACCCCAGGATCCCTGACATGATGCTGAAGAGGATGGTGCGGGGCATGCTCCCCTACAAGAAGCCAATGGGCGCGCGAGCGTTCAAGCGGCTCCGCGTCTACCTCTCTGTCCCGGAAGAGCTCGCGAATCGGGAGTTCCTGAAACTCAACCCGGGCCCGGCAGGGACAAAGAAGATCACGCTTGAGAAGCTTTCAGGAGGCCTGAAATGAACCCCGAAAAGAAGCAGCCCACATTCACCACGGGCAAGAGGAAGCGCGCGCTCGCAAGGGCGCGGATACAGAAGGGCTCGGGTAGGGTCTGGCTCAACTCGGTCCCGCTCGAGAAGGTCGGGAACGAGATGGTCAGGATGAGGATACAAGAGCCTCTTGTCCTGGCAGGAGACGCCCTGAAGTCGCACGACATAAGCGTGACTGTCAAGGGCGGCGGCCCTATGGGGCAGGCGGACGCCGCGCGGCAGGCCATAGGCAAGGGCATCGTAGCGATCGCCCCTGAGCTGAAGGACCGCCTCCTAGAGTACGACAGCTTACTGCTCGTCCCGGACCCGAGGCGAACCGAACCCCATAAGCCGCCCCGCTCCTCCCAGGGCCCGAGAAGGTACAAGCAGCGCTCAAAGCGTTAGGCTCTCATTCTTCCAGCAGGACAGGCGACAGCATCGTCCGGGAAAGAATCGAGCACGCGAGGCCCCAGGATTATACCCTGCTGGCAGCCGTCCCCAGCGCCCGGCCTCCAAATGAGCTCCTCCACCACCCCGCCTTCTGCCAGTGGTA
>CAZMBQ010000028.1:0-8140 GCA_964564705.1 uncultured archaeon | reverse complement strand
CAGGCAGGGGCAGAGAGGAACCACCGAGCAGCACCTCAGGAACCTCGATCCTGTTTCGGAGCAGCTCACGCACCTCCACAACAGAGGTTTCAGGCTCATCATAACGCACGGGAACGGCCCGCAGGTCGGTAACATACTCATCCAACAGGAAAAGGCAAGGGATTACGCGCCCCAGATGCCGCTGCACGTGTGCGTTGCGCAGAGCCAGGGGATGATGGGTTATTTTCTGCAGGAGTCGCTCTACAACCACCTGCACAGGGCAGGCTTCAGGACTCCCGTGGTCACTGTGGTGACGCAGGTGCTGGTCGACAGGAAGGACAGAGCCTTCGGGGAGCCTTCCAAGCCAGTGGGCCCCTACTACCCCTCGAAGGCGAGGATGGGCAGGAGGTGGAAGGTCGTAAGGACCGTGAAGGGATTTAGGAGGGTAGTGCCCTCCCCCAAGCCCAGGGAGATAATCGAGGGCGATTCTATACGTTCGCTCTCGAGGAAGGCGATAGTGATAGCCTCGGGCGGGGGCGGGATTCCAGTGGTGAGGGAGAAGGGGCTGAAGGGCGTGGAGGCGGTGATCGACAAGGACCTCTCTGCCGCGCGCCTCGCGGAAAGTGTGGGAGCGGACACACTCGCGATACTCACGGACGTGGACTTCGCATATCTGAACTTCAATAAGCCCAGCCAGAAGAGGCTTGCTGAAGCGGGCCTGGAGGAGCTCAAGGAGCACTACAGGCAAGGGCACTTCCCCCGGGGTTCTATGGGACCGAAGGTCCAGGCAGCCATGCGCTTCCTCCGGAGGGGAGGGAAAAGGGTAGTGATAACCTCGCTGGAGAGGCTGGAGGACGGAATAAACGGGGAGTGGGGGACGCAGCTGCATAGGGGGAAATGAAGAGGGGGTTATTCCAGGAATTCTTCCAAGTCAAGGAACTCCACTTCCTCCCTCGTTGCCTTGAGGTTCTTGAAGGTGAAATCCTGGGACTCCCTGTCAATGGAAACACAACAGTCCTTGATTACCTTGATTTTAAAATCCCTGTCGTACGCGTCCTGGACCGCGCTCCTCACGCAGAGGTTGGTCATCTTCGTCCTTTTCAGTACTCCTGAAATGTCACCCACGAAATACTCAGAGTTCTTGTCAGTCCATTCCCGCTCGAAATCCATGAGCAGAAGCGCCTTTGGCTGCATGATCAGAGTTGTTTCGGATGGATATAAATATTCCATCATCTGAAGAGTATGCGTTCCGAAAGTCTGTGCCCGCCGCGAGAGGGATGCAGGAACTTCCTGGCGCCGGAGTGGAAGTGTATTTCGAGCTCCTTCCCGTACCGCGTTTTCAGGGCCGAGACCTCCTCGAGCATTCTGGGATCCCGGGTTTCCAGGGAGAACCGGTTGCCCTTGGAGAAGAGGATCCGAAGGAGGCGGGAGAAGTTGTATTCCGCTTCCTCCAGGGTGCTGAAATCGCCCCTACCCTTTCCCATCACCAGCCTTGTGGTGCCTCCCCTGCGAAGGATGGTGATCAGGTCGGAGCGGGACCTCTTAAGGTTCGCCTCCAGCTCCAGGCCGAGGCCCCTGTACTCTCTCAGTGAATCGCGGACAATGTCCAAGACATCATCCCTCTGGTGCGTGGGAACGTTGCGCATCCACGTGACCGCGACCGC
Source organism: uncultured archaeon (assembly GCA_964564705.1). Classification (GTDB taxonomy): domain Archaea; phylum Aenigmatarchaeota; class Aenigmatarchaeia; order QMZP01; family QMZP01; genus BS750m-G81. The sequence continues at coordinate 6,497 of CAZMBQ010000028.1, read as the reverse complement.
CTCGCCTGTGGTGTGGAGTATGTCGATTAGGTTGCCGAGGCAGTAGCCCTTCCCTATCCCGAGGCCAAGCTGGATAGGGCAGACCTCTATGCTTATCCCGGCCTCCCGGGCAGTGGGGTGTTCGAGGAGGGAGAGGTAGTTTCCCACCCTCTTTTCCACTGAATGCATGCCAACACTGCCGGGAACGTGTGCGAGCACGGGCCTAATGCCGAGCGAGCTCAGGGAGAATGACCGCTCCAGTGCAGAGTCAGCCCCCCTCGCCGCCGCGGCTGCGGAAACCTTACCCAAGAAGGAACGCATGTATACTTATTTGGCCCCCGGGGAAGATAAGCTTTTTTCCTCATGCCCCCCAGACCAGGAAGTCCTTCACTTTCATCAGCGCAACGCAGTCTTCCTTATTGTACTGGACTATCTTGTCAAGCGAGTCCTTGCTGCCGTTCTTGAGGAAGTCCATGTAGAGTATTATCGAGTCCTTGGCGTCCCCTATCCCGGACCACGTGAGCCCGAGGTACTTGCCTATTTCCTTGAGGGAGTAGGAATGAGTCGGGAAAGCCACGGACTTCCTGACCAGCTGGAGGATGTCCACCATTGAGTCTATTATCTTTTGGGCGAATTCCGGGTTTATGCAGTATTTGTTGAGCAAGCCGGCTAGGTGGGTCTTTTCGTAGGATCCGTAGTGGTATATCGTGAATTCCTCCTTTCCCTTCAGGAACCTCAGGAATTCCAGAAGCATCTCATGCTCCTTCTCGAGGTCGGGTGCAAGGAACGGGATGTACCTGTCCTTCCCGTCCTCCCTGACCACCATGCCTATTAGGTAGTCGCCGCTGATTTTTTTGTCCCCGAACCTGGCCTGCTCCACCCCCTCGAAGTCCATGAATATCTCTGTTTTGCCTTCCGGGAGGCGGGGCTTGTCCAGGAACATGTGGCTTCCCTTCAGGAGGGCCTTTGCGCTCTTCCTGTATCTATCTAGGGTCTCCTGGCCTATGCCGTTCACGTCGAGGATGTTCAGGGAGAAAAAGTCCTCGAGTGTCCTGATCCCCTTTTCCTGGAGTGCCTGCCTGTGGAAGGAGTAGAGGCCTGGGATGAGGGATATGGACTTTGCCTCTTTTAGCATCCTGACAGAGAAGCTCTCCCATGGCCAGCCCAGCTTCTCTGCCGGAGGCTTCCTCCCCGCATATATGTTCTTTATGTCCCCGATGACCCCTATGACCTTTTCGCGGTATTCGCTGTAGCGGAATTCCTGGATGCTCTTCTGGCCGTCCACGAGGAAGAATTTTTTGGGCGTGAAGCCCTGCAGGAGGCTTATGACGTGGTTGTAGTATGCGGCCTGCATGACGTGCTCGTTCCTTATCTGCTTGGAGCTCTTGACTTCCACGATCTCGTAATGCCATTCCCCGAAGATGGAGGCTCCAGGCTCCTTCACCAGGATGTCAGGCACTGCCACGAAGCTTTCTGGAAGGTTGTAGAAAATACCATTCTTCACGTACTTCTCTCCGCTGAACATGGCATCGAGGCTCTGCATGAACGCCTTCTCATGGAGCGTGGGGTCGAGAGAGACGCCGCCAGGGTAGAGCTCCCTGCAGACCTCATCCTCGTGATCCCTGCCGTTCCTGAGTATCATCTCCATGTACGCGCTCTTCGGGTCCATCTCCTCCCTCGGGGCAAAGGCCTCGCACCAGACGAAGAAGGGGTTTATGAAATACTTGTAGACCAGGCCGCCCTTGACAAGGTTCTTGAGCGAACCCTGCATGTATTTCCCGTAGACATCCTCCGGACCCATCAGAACACCGGTTTATTATTTGTAGCGAAAGGATTAATATTGGTCCTGCATGCGCTTGCTACTTATTTAAATCAGGGCGCGAAGAGTGTCTCATGAAATACAGGGGCATGAGTCCCTATTTTGAGCAAGGGGTGATAGACCCGGACGGAATCGGGCTTTCGCGGGGAGTGTATGAGGAGATGATTTTTTCAACAGGGAAGGTTTTCGAGGACGGGGAAAGGCGCACGGCGAAACGGATGAGAGGAGAGAACAAGGGGCATGCGGCAAGGAGGACAGAGTATTTTGCCGACACCAGGAGGTTGAGGAACATTTTGCGAGGCATCTCGGGAAGGGGCGGAGCTGGGTCCAGGCATATCGGAGGATGACCGCGGGCTCGTACTGCAGGGGTTTTACAGGGTGCTGGACTCTGGCGGAAGGGTGAGGATTTTCAGTGACGACGGCGACATGAGGACGGCTGCCAGGGGCATTGTGAAAGGCATGACCAGGAGATACCTCGATCTTCGGTCCGCTTTCTCTCGCAGGAAGGTGATGTCTTCGGGAGCCGAGATCGTCCGCTTCAGACTGGATCGGAACGGGAATCTCGGGCTGGAGAGAGATGTGGTATGGGAGAGCCGGTAAGCATTAAAAATCTTAATCCAATGAATTGGCATGATGCTGGACGTTTTTTCGGACGGGTACTCCCATGAATCGAGGCTGGTGATGGTGGGAGTGAGGACGCATACCGGGGAATTCAGGCATTGGGAGGAGCTCGAGGGTTTTCTGGAATATTTTATGAGGACGGATGACAAGATCGTGGTGGGGTTCAACATACTCAAGTGGGGGCTGCCGTTCCTAATGTTGAAGGCGCAGGGTCTGGACAGGTTCCCGGAGTTCTTCAGGAAGGTCAACCAGTCCAACGTGACAGACCTTTTCACGGTGCTCACGTTCCAGAACCGCGGGACGATAAAGGGGCTGGACTTCTACCTGGACAAGTTCAGGATAAATAGAGACTTTCCCTCTGACTCGGAGATGGTCAGCGGGGGGGTGGATTCTCTCGCGGTAGGGGCGAAGAGGAAGCTCGAGGCGATGAACGCGCTTTACTGGAAGATGAGGGGTTGAGATGCCGCAGATGTATTTTGACATTGAGGTCGGGTATGAGGACGACTCCATTGCGGAGAGGGTGGCTTCTGGCGGTCGCGGGCCGCAGCCGCTCCCGGGGGCATGCAAGATAATAACCTTCCAGTACAGGTTCCTGGACGAGCGCGGGAAGGGCGCGGGCGAGCTTCAGGTCTTCAAGGAGTGGGAATCATCAGAGGAGGAGGTCATAAGGAAAGCGCATTCGCTGATAAACCCGGACACCAAGTGGGAGATCATACCGGTCGGGCAGAACATAACGTTCGACCTCGGGTTCATTAGGGCAAGGGCCGCCCTTTACGGGATAGAGTACGGGGAGTGGTTCATGTACAACGAACTCCCGAAGATAGACATAAAGGCGATACTCATGGGAATGAACGGGTTCTCGTTCAAGAACTCGGGGCTCGACAAGTTCACCGGGAAGGAATCATCGGGCATAAGCGTGCCGCTCTGGTACGCGAGGAAGGAGTACGGGAAGATAATGGAATACGTAAGCAAGGAGGCGGACGAGTTCATTGCATTCTACTCAAGGCTTAAGGAACTGCTTCCGAGGTTTAGGGAACAGAACAGATTTTTCTGAGGCCGAACAAAAATGACTGAAATCATCGCCACGGGGTGGCTATTCAGGCAAAGAACATTTCAACAACAAATCATCTCTTCTTTTTTCGTGCGGTCTTCTTTGTTGTCCTTCTCTTGGTTGTCTTCTTCTTTGCTGTCTTTCTTTTTTTCGCTGCCATAAACACACCTCTTGTTTAACTATGATTGCAGGTAATATTTAAGCTTAACTGTGGGCAATGAGTTTTTTGCGCGATGCTTTTTTCTTGGGTGGGACAGAATTGATTGACTCGATTTTCCTGGAGAGGTAGATCGTCAAGGCGGACGTGTAAGCCACGGTGACAAGGATCACTACGAAGACTATGTCCGCGAACATGGATGCGGTGGGTATCGCGTCCCCGGCAGTGAACACTATCAGCTGTGAAAGGACCGCGGCCGCCAGTCCCCTGGGGGTCATTATCCTCACAAAGTGCTTGTCGAGCTGAGACATGCTCATCCCGAACATCCCTATCTCCGAGGCGAGCACCCTCGCGAGTATCAGGAGTATCGCGACCGTCACGCCTATCAGGACAATCTCCGGGTTGATGACAACCAGAAGCCCTATGAGAACGAAGAAAAAGGAGCGTATGAAAAACGTTATCTCGTCCTGAAAGAGCCTCATCTGTTTGTCTGTCTCGAATATCTTCCTGAGCTTCAGCATGATGGAGAAGTTCCTGCCGTTGCCCAGGACTATTCCGAAGAAGAGGGCGCCGAGCGGCCCGGAGCCTCCGGAAAACTCGACGAAGGCATAGAGCATCAGCACTATCGAGAGAGTGAGCATGTGGGAGAACGACCGGCCTTTCAGCCTGTCGAGGATGGCCAGCCAGGCCAGGCCGGCGAGGAGGCCCACCATGGCGCCTATCGAGAAGGGGGCGAGGAGGCCGAGCAACGGGGGCTCCACGCTCACCGAAAGCAGCACGTTCAACAGGAACAGCGAGACTATTATCGTGAGTGCGTCGGTGAGGGCGGACTCAAGCCTCAGCAGGTTCTTTATCTTCAGGCCCGTCTCGCTTTCCCTTACCAGGGACAGGACTATCGGGGAGGAGGTGCCCCCGAGAATCGCGCCCAGGAGCATCCCTGTCACCGGATCCATGTTGAGGATGAATATCATTATCCCTCCCACGAATATCATGGACAGCACTATGCCTGAGACGGCGAGAGCGAGGCTCCTCGGGGTGTCGCGTATGACGCTGTAGATGTTCATGTGCAGCCCGGCGTCGAAGAGGATTACCAAAAGGGCGAGCGAGGAGAGGAAGGGCGCCAGCTTGACGAAGATGGAGGTGTCCACAAGGCCGAAGGCGGGGCCTACCAGGAAGCCGAACAGCATCAGCCATATCACGTCGGGTATCCTGGACTTCTGGAATATCAGGTTGCCGGCATACCCTATCATGATCGTGGCGCCGAAGAGGGTGAGAATGGGTATAGTCCCCAGAACCTCTGCCATGATTATATTTGTGGCGGTCCCAATAAAAAGCCGACAAGGTCTTGGTCCGGGCCCGGGTCAGGAGAGCCTCTTCATCTTCTCGAGCTTCGAGTAGACATAGGCGTGCTTCCTTCCGGAAACCAGGTCCTCTACTGCCTCGACCGCCATGGCCACGTCTTCCGAGGGGCCGATTATCGAGACAGTCTTGCCGTAGACCCTTATCAGGGTCCCGCTGAGCTTCTCGAGCGTCCTCCTTGCCCTCCCGCCCCTTCCTATCACCCTCGAAAGCACCCTCTTTCTGCCCTTATCCGTCTGATCTCCAAGGGACACGACTGCCAGCTGGTTGCCTTCCTTGAGGAGGCGGAACGCCTTCTCCGGGGGGAATCCCCTTCCTATTGCCTTGACTACCTCGCCTGCGGTGAGCACGCCCTCTGGCTCGCCGGTTATGCCGACGAATCCCGCATCCACGCTCAGGGACGCCCCCGTGGACTGCTCTATGCCCCTCTTCACGCTCCCACCTTTGCCGAGAAGGACTGCCATCCTTCCGGCAGGTATGACAATGCTCTGCATCATAACTCCCTCAAACAAGGCCCTTCTTCCTGAGCCAGTTGGCCTGTGTCCTGGTGTATATCCATTCCACGTCGCCCTTTTCGTCCGGCTCAATTGACCAGGGGACCACGAGGAGGATGTCGCCCACCCTTATCTTTATCCTTCTCCTGAACTTACCGGGTATCCTGCACAGCCTCCTCTTCCCGTCGCTGCAAGAGACAATGAGCCTGCTTGCTCCCGAGATCGACTCTATCACACCTATAAGCTCCTTACCCCTGGGGAGCCGGACCCTCACGACCCCTTCCGGGTGCTTCTGTTTCATCCATTAGACTTTGAGAGCTTACTTAAAAACCTTCAGAAGGCGAATCCGAGGCTGAGGACCACTTCGAGCGGCTGGAACATGTCCTCGTCCAGGACCTTGAATATCCGAAAGGTGGATGGATTGGAAACGGACCTTCCCGCGAGCTGGAAATCCCCCCCGGCTGCCCAGACTATCAGGCCCCTTACCAGCTGCTCCTTCTCCGGGTAGGTGTCCATGCCCCCGGAGACCCATGCGACCCTTCCGGGCAGGTATTCCTGTGGGGAATCCTGGACGTTCACGCTCGAAGGGACGGAGAACCCCTCCCTTGCGACGGCCGCGGGGGCGCCCCCTGGCTCCGCGAGGATGGCCGTTCCGTTCAGGATTGACACGACTTTTTCAGTGTTTTCAAGGAAGCTCTTAAACCATTCCTGGTCCGGCATGGTAATCCTCAACTCGTCGAAGGAGGCGAAGGAGTAATTGTTGTATGCGCCCAGGCCGTAGTGGCCGTCCAGTGGCTTGGGATAGAGGAATTCCACCCGGGAAGAGGAGCTGGAGTTGCTCACCCTGACTGAAAGGAGGCTGCCGCGCTTGCTGAACTCGAGAACGTAGGTGTTGTTCGGGACGAGCGCGAAATCGGTGGAGTTGAAGCTATTACCCTCGAAGAAGTCCGTCTTGTTGGCTATCAGCACCTTCTCTTCCGAATAGCCGGTTAGGATCAGGTTGTCGACAGTGGTGCC
>CAZMBQ010000027.1:1046-8155 GCA_964564705.1 uncultured archaeon | reverse complement strand
GGGCAACGCATGGTAGGAGTTCAGTTACTTGGGAGGATAATTAGACACGCTCGCCCCGAAAATAAGATTTATAAGGATATATAAGGATATTCGTCAAATAATAAAGATATGGGTCTTCGCGGCGCTGCCAAATGGGGCACTCTCGCACTTTCAATTGCAGTGGTTTTAAGTGCCGCATACTTCACACTTCAGCAGGCAGGGGCCCAGGGAGGCCCTCCGGGCGGCTCTGCCGCGAACTTCGACTTTTACGGTTACATAAAGTACCCTAACGGCTCTTACATGGAAGGTGCCAACGTCACCGTGGAAGTGGTGAACTTCTCCCAGATGTCGATGGGGCCCCCGCCCACAGTGGCCGCCTTCAGCAACGTCACTGACGCCCAGGGGTATTTCAACATCTCTAACATAACCGGAGGGGCCAACTACAACGTGAAGATAAAGAGGTACATAAGCAACTACTCGGGCCCGGACACACTGGTCGCCTGGGTCGGGCCCACGCTTCCCCCCTTCCCTTCATTCTTCCTTTCGAACGACACCATAGGGATACAGAACTCCACCTTCACGCTCGAGAGGGCAGGGAATATAAACCTGAGCGCAATAGACACGGACGGGGACAGGGTTAACTTCACTTTCGAGTTCGCGGACAGGAAGCTCGGGTTCCCGCTGGAGGATCCCGTATTCAATGAAAGCTTCTACATATACGACAGGGTGGTGAGCGGCCCGTACAACAGGAATTACACCGTCCAGTTTCACCCCTTCTGGTCCCCTCCCATGGAGACTTCTGTGACCAATCTCAGCGTCCAGAACGATACCCCCGAATGCTACAACAACGACACGTGTCCGTACATTCTGGGCGTCCAGATAAACACTTCCTCCACCCTCGTGAACGTCTGGGGTTACATAAACACAACCGACTTCGGGGTCTGGGGAAACGAGAGCTCCAACCTCACCAACCTTAGCGTGGTTGGTTACATGATATTCGGGGGCAACATGCTCATGAACGGCGCGACCGTGCCCAGCAACATGGGTATGTTCATGGGCGGCCAGGCCGACTCCATCAACGCGTCCACTTCGACAGGTGCGTTCTACAACATCACCCTTCCCGGGACAAACACGGGCTTCACCACGCTTCTGGCCTTTTACGGGTACGCAAACTCCTCGGAAAACCCCAATGCAACAGATCTGTATTATGTTGGCTTCCAGGAGGTCACCACGGCCCACAGCGAGGGGGACAGGCAGATGAACGTGACCCTCGACAGGCTCGCAGGGGCAAATGGGGTCATCTCCTTCTCTGAGTTCGACTTCAGCAAGCCGGACATTGTCACGAACATCACGACCATAAATCTGAGCAGCCCCGATTCCGACCAGGCAGTGGGCCAGGCCCACATGGAGGCCTCCCTGACATACACGTACGCGAACGACAGCAGCCTCAGCAAGAACTACAAGTGGTTCCTGGACTCGGGCCAGCAGACCAGCCAGGCCTCGCTCACGGTCCCGAACACCACCACTGACCTCAAGATACAGGTATTCTCCCAGAACTTCGCCCCAATAAAGAAAAAGATAACCAACAGCCTCCTGAACACCAACTCCACCCTCCTCATCCCCCTTTACCAGATGGACCTCATAGACCCCGATCAGCACTCGAGAGGCAGCGGGGGACTGAAGGCGAGTGTGCAGATGGACTTCTACACCTCCTCCGCGGCATGTGACGTGCCGCTCCCCGCACCTTCCTGTGTGGCGGCGAGCTTCGGCAGCGCGGGAGAGTTCAACCCCATGAAGGCCATGCTTGGAGGCGCGGTCAGCCTCAGGATGACCCAGTCCACTGGGGTGTCTGTCCACTACGTGAACGTGGACCTCCTCGCCTCCGGCCCACCAGACGCTGCCATGGGCTCTGACACGAGCATAAACGGGACCGCAGGCACGAGCTTCGATGAGATATGGAAATTCGGCTCCACAGGGCCTGACATATATGACTACGTCCTCATAGGCATTCCCTACACTGACAACCCCGGGGACCTCAACGACTCCTCAGAAGTGAACATGAGCATCCCGATATTCTATGATGACGACTGGAACGTGATATGGAACGTCTCCTCCAACACGAGCAACGCAAACCTACTGGCCGGAAACAACTCTGACTACTCTGACTGGTCTCCCCACTGGCAGATACTCATGAACAACAACACCTGCGTTACCAACGTCACCATCTTCAACTCAACCAACCCATGCTACATCAATTCAACGGCCAACAGGGTCTGGATAAGGATACCACACTTCTCTGGGACAGGGCCATCCATAACTGGAAGCGTCGTGGACACCCCTGACACTGTGGGCGGCGGCACGACCACAACCGGAGGAGGTGGCGGAGGCGGAGGCGCCACCACAAACACGGGGACAAAGTACATCAAGCTCTGGTCTGTCCTGGGCTCGGGCGCTCTGCAGACAGTCGAGATAAGCAAGGAGCAGATAGGCTTCACAGAGGTTCGATTCACGGTTTCCAAGGAGGTCTCGAACGCCAAGCTCGTGGTCGAGAAGCTCTCTGAAAGACCCTCCGCCCTCCTGGCGCCGGCAAAGAAGGCTTTCCAGTACCTCGAAATAAGCACTGAAAACTTCAACGACTCCGACATCGAAGGAACGCCCAGGATCAAATTCAAGGTCAACAACACCTGGCTCGAGCAGAACGGGCTGGACATGGACAAGGTCGTCCTGCTCCGCTACACGGCCCAGTGGGACGAGCTCCCTGCCGCACGCGTCTCCAGGGACGCCAATTACACCTGGTACGAGGTTTCTGTTCCGGGATTCTCCACCTTCGCCATAGTGGCGGGCGCCCTGGAAGCAGAGGAGCCCTCGGGTCCGGTCTGCGGCGACGGGACCTGTGATCCCGGGGAGAGCCCGAGCTCCTGCCCGGTGGACTGCAAGGCCGCGGAGAAGCTCTGCGAGCCCGGGCAGCGGAAGTGCGAGGGCAACGCTCTTGCCGAGTGCGCGGCTGACGGCTCCTCATACGCAGTGGTGGCAGAATGTGGGAACGGCTGCGACCCTGCGGCGCTCTCATGCATCGCGGCCCCGCAGACAACACAGCCCCAGATGGAGCTTCTTTGGGCAGGCATCGTGGCGGTAGTGGTCATCGTGGCAGGGGCGGGCTTCTTCTACACACGGAAAAGGAAGAAAGGCAAGTAGGTCCCAGAAGTTTTTTAACCCCCCGGGCCAATTCTAAGGCATGAAACTCAATCCCAGGCAGATAGAGAAAGCCATGAAGAGGATGGGCATCCAGTCCCAGGAGATCGAGGCCGAGGAAGTCATAATACGGAGCGCGGACAAGGAGATAGTGATATCCAACCCCCAGGTCTCAAGGGTGAACATGATGGGCCAGGACACCTTCCAGGTTTCCGGGGAGGTCAGCGAGCGCTCCAGGGGGGCTTCAGAGGAGGACGTCAGGATGGTGATGGAGCAGACAGGCGCCTCCGAGGAGGAAGCGAGGCATGTCCTTGAGGAAACCAGGGACATCGCAGAGAGCATCATCAGGCTCAAGGACAAGTAGCTTTTTTAGTAGTGGGGCGAATTATTATTATGCTCCGTTATTTGGAGAGGGGTGTTCGATTACTATTCAGCCCGGGGAAGGAGTTCGCTGCCATGGAAAAGGAGCCCGCTTCCGGGTCCTTCAAGTACGCCCTGCTGATGCTCCTGGTTTATGCTGTTCTGGGTGGGGTGCTCACCCTCGCGTTCGGGCAGCCGCCCGAGTTCGCCCTGATAATGCTCCTTGTCTACTACGTGACTGGCCTCATATCCACCATAGTGGTGGGCGCATGGTTCCACCTGCTTGTGCTCGCCTTCGGCGGCAGGGGCGCAGGGCAGAGCTTCAAGGCAATCCTCTACGGCTCCACCCCCTCCTACCTGCTTGGCTGGCTCGCCTCGGTCCCGTTCTACGGGAAATATCTCAGGCTCCTCTTCATCTTATGGGGATTCGTCCTCTATTGGATCGGAATAAGGAAGCTCCACTTGATGGGGCCTGCCAGGGCAGCCGCGCTCGTGGTTGTGGCAGTGGTCGTGGGCTTCGCGATAATGGTGGGGTTCTACCTCCTCTTACTCACAAGCGTGCTCCCCAGGATATTCACGCTTGCCGGGGCTTGAGCGGCCTGCCCAGGACGGAAAGCTCCTCCCCTCCCCGGAAACGCGCCAGTACCCCCGGAAGCTCCTTTATCCCCACCCTCACCTGCTCCATCGAGTCCCTGTCCCTTAGCGTCACATCGCCCTTCCTGAGCGAGTCATAGTCCACTGTCAACCCCGCGGCCACCCCTATCTCGTCAATCCTCCTGTACCTCCTGCCTATCGACCCGCTCTCGTCGTAAAAAGCCGAGAACCCGGAGCGCTCCAGGAGGGTCTTGACCTCAAGCGCCTTCTCCCTCAGACCGTCCTTCTTCACCAGGGGGAATATGCCAGCATCGAAAGGCGAGAGCGCCCTCGGGAACCTCAGGACGGTCCTCTCCTTCTCCTCAGCGCAAGCGAGCTCCAGCAGGGCGTAGAGGTTCCTGTCCACCCCGAAGCTCAGCTCCAGGACGTGCGGGACGAACTTCCTTCCCTCCATGCTTGCTTCCATCCCCTCCCCCGAGACCTTCCCGTGCCTGGAGAGGTCGTGGTCGCCCCTGTGATGGAGGCCGGCGAGTTCTGTCCACCCCCCCGAAAGCTTCACCTCAATGTCCCAGTGATGTTTATTGTAGAATGCCTTCTCCTCTTCCGAGAGCTGCTTCAGCCTGAATTTCGCCTTCGGGACGTCCATCACACCCAGATAGAAGTCCTGCATCCTCGAGAGGTAGTAGACATAGTTCCTCGGGAGCTTAAGCTTCTCCGCGATGTCCCTGCATGCCATCTCCTGCAGCTTCCCTCCCGCAGGCACGACCGAGAGCCTTTCCCTCTCCACGCCCTTGAAGCTCGGGTGTCCGTCCTGTCCGGGCTCGAGGAACACCTGCAGCTCTGCCTGGGTGAACTCCCTCATCCTCAGCAGCGCGTTCCGCGGGCTTATCTCGTTCCTGAATGCCTTCCCCACGATTGCGAGGCCCATGGGAAGCCTCCTCCTCAGGACATCGAACATCTGCCTGAAGTTCACGTAAGCGCCCTGGGCAGTTTCCGGGGTCAGGTATGCCGTGCGGGAGTCCTTGTCAGTCCCCACCCTGACCCGGAAGGTCATGTTCTGGTCCTTCACCTCCCCGAAGGCGCTCCCGCACTTGCCGCATTTTATCCCATGCTTCCGTATCAGCTCCTTGAGCCGCTCTGCCGAGAGGCCCTCGAACTTCTCCTTCAGCACGTCCTCGAGAAGGTGGTCTGCGCGCTCCTGGTTCCCACATTTCGGGCACGCGGCCACGGGATCTACGAAGTGCTCGAGGTGACCGGAAGCCTTGAAAACAGGCTCTGGCATGATCACAGAGGGCTGTATCTCGTGGAAGTTGTCCTCTGCCAGGAAAAACCCCCTCCAGGCATCCTCCCACCTCCTCTTGAGGGCGCATCCCAGGTGGGCATAGTCGTAAAAGCCTGCAATGGGCCCGTGTATCAGGGAGGATTGCCAGAAGAACCCCCTCCTCTTCGCGAGTTCTGCTATGTCCATGTCACTTATTATTTATCCTGCTTTTTTAAATCATGCCGGTTCGCGGTGGGTTTTTATTTGCTCCCCCCATAATATACGCATGAGTCCCCGCTCCTTCAAGGTGGACCTGCACATCCACTCCTCCCACTCGCATGACTGCAGCGTGCCCCCTTCCGAGGTGGTGAAGACGGCCAAGAATCTGGGCCTCCACACAATAGGCGTGGCTGACCACGGGACCGTCCGCGGAGGACTCGAGGCCAGCAGGCTCGCCAAGGGCATTAAAGTCCTGGTCGGGCAAGAGGTGCTCACAAAGCAGGGCGAGGTCCTTGTCTACAACCTCGAGACCGACCTCCCGGCCGGGGAGGACGTGAAGAAGACCTGCAGGCTCGCCAAGGAGCTCGGGGGCTTCGTTGTCATACCACATCCCTTCGACCCCCTCAGGCAGGGTATAGGCAAGCACATCGAAAAGGTCCTCGGACACGTGGACGCGATAGAGGCCTTCAACCCCAAGTGCTTCTTCGACTGGTCTAACAGGAAGGCCGAGGGCTTTGCAGCCGAGCGCGGCATCCCCGCGGTGGCAGGAAGCGACGCGCACAAGGCCGAGGACATCGGACTGACCCACACGAGGGTCGCGGGCGAGGACGCCCTCGAATCCATAAGGTCCGGAGAGGCGGAGATGGTCAAGAACAGGCTTGGGAAGGGTGGGGTCATAAAGAGGGGGCTTTCCAGGGTCAGGAAGGGGAGAAGGCGGAAATGAATGCTAACGATGTTATATTAATATTTAAGCCCCCCCAAAGTAAATGGTTCAAAGGTGGTAGTGCGAATGCCCTGGATAATAGCCTCAATGGTCTTCCTGGCGGCCCTGTTCAGCTATCTCGGCTGGAGGTGGGAGAGGAATCTTGAAAGACCTGCCATGAGCAGCCTTCCCCTCGTTTCCGTCCTCATCCCGTCCTACAAGTCCCCCCACCTGAGGGAGACTGTGGAATCCGCCAGGGCTCTGGATTACCCGAACAAGGAGATAATAGTCGCGAGCGACTCCGGGGCTCCGGACTTCGAGGGCGTGAAGGTCATTAGAAGCGGGAAGCGGCTCGGCAAGGCCCGATCCCTCAACCAGGCGGTCCGGCACGCTCGCGGGGACATACTCTTCTTCATGGATTCTGACACCGTGGCAGAGCCTTCCGCTCTCAGGAAGCTCGTCCCCTGGTTCTCCAGGAAAGGTGTGGCAGCCGTCTCCCCCAAGTTCACCGTAAAGAACAAGCGCAACCTCCTCACCAACCTCATCTCCCTCGAGCACCAGTTCGTCTCCTCCCTGTTCAAGATACACATGCACTTCGGATCCCTCCTCTCGTTCCGCGGCTGCGGCATAGCAATCAGCAGGGACGTATTCCAGAAACTTGGGGGCTGGAGAGAGACCACCATAGAAGACACGGACTTCGCCGCCACCCTCCTGAGGAACGGCTACAAGATCCAGTACGAACCCGCTGCCGTGGTCAGGACAGAGGAGCCCGATACCTTCCGGGACTTCATTAAGCAGCGC
>CAZMBQ010000027.1:0-1036 GCA_964564705.1 uncultured archaeon | reverse complement strand
GGGGTGAAGGCACGATCTTCTCCTTCCTCCACCACAGGAAGTTCTACACGAAGAACATCCAGTTCGGCCTGTACGTTCTCCCTTACCTGCTGATATTCCTCGCGGTCTTGGGTTTCCTCCTCTACCAGACAACAATATACCTCCTGCCCTTCGCATCGCTCTACCTGATATACACCCTCTCACTCAAGCAGTTCTTCACGGTCTTCCTGGTGTTCATCTTCCCCCTACTCTCGAGTGTGTCCGCTTCCGCAACTGCGGCAGGCATAACCCACTTCGCCATCGTGACCAGCAACGAGCGAAGCAGCATCAGGGAGATCGCCTACACCATTCCTTACGTGCTGTTCTACTTCCCCCTTACCATTGCCGTCTATTTCATCGGCGCCCTCTCGGCCATCTCGGCCAAGCGGAAAAAGGAAGGCGAGCTCAGCTTCAGGAACTGGTAGCCACTCCCAGCTTGAAGAACACGTTCATCGAGGAGGGTATGGAGCTCTCCCCTATCCTGAGTCCGTGCCTCTCGAACACCCCCTTCCATTCGGGTATCATGAGGAAGTTGAAGGGAATGGGCATCCTGTACGGGAAGTTCACTGTCCAGTCATACGCCTTCAGCAGGGCCCTGCTCACACCGTTCGTGTAGGTGTGGTCCAGGATGAGCACCCACTTCCTCGTGACCCTTGCCGCCTCTGCAACCAGCTGCTCAATGTTTGTAGAGTGATGGAGCGAGTAGATGAACATGGAGGTGTCAAAGCTGTTCCTCCTGAATGGAAGCCTCTTCCCATCAAAGAGTGTAGTCCTTATCCTCTTCTCCCTGTAGTCGGTCACCTCCACCCCCTCTATCCTCGCGCCCGAACTCTTCTCGAGTAGCCTCTCTATTTTCCCTTCTCCGCACCCGATACTCAGCGCATTGCCGCCGTTCACGTGAGGAGCTATTATGCCGTAAACGCTCCTCTCGTATCCGAACCTCTTCCTGAGGTAGGAGAACGCTTTCACCATCCCGGGCATGACCGTCATAGATTTTAATATTGGAGCGAAAAATTAT
>CAZMBQ010000026.1:0-8179 GCA_964564705.1 uncultured archaeon | reverse complement strand
GGGACATCCAGAAAAAGCAGGCCGTCCTGGTCAGGAGGGACACTGGCAGGAAGAGCGCAGTAGAGCTCGCGTCCCTGGAAAAGGAGCTGGAAAAGACCCTCACGGACATACAGTCCTCGCTGCTCAGGAGGGCCAAGGCGAGACTGAAGGAGATGACCTTCGACGCGAAGGGTGTGGGGGAGCTCAGCATGATGGCAGGGAAGGGCTTCATCAAGGCGGGATGGTGCGGCTCAAGGAAGTGCGAGGACGAGATAAAGGAGAAGACCACCGCGGACATAAGGACGATCCCATTCGGGGAGGAGAGGGGGAAGTGCGTCCTCTGCGGGAAGCAGGGGCGTCTCGTGCATTTCGCGAAGGCGTACTGAATTCTTTTAACTTTAACGCAAATAACAATATTTATTAGTGGTCTTGATGGATCCGAGTCTGAAGGAGAAGAGGTGGAGCAAGGAGCTCGAGAAGGGAGTCTGGAAGGAATGGGAGAAGGAAAGGGCATTTGAGCCCAGCCCCGGGGGCAAGCCACTACTGATAGACACGCCTCCCCCTTACCCGAGCGGCAGACCCTGGCATATCGGGGCCGCCAGCCATTACGGGCAGATAGACATGATAGCGAGGGCCGCCAGGCTGCTCGGGTGGAGCGTCCATTTCCCGATAGGCATCGACAGGAACGGCCTCCCCGTGGAGATGTACACTGAGAAGAAGCACGGGATATCCATACATTCCACACCCAGGGAGAAATACATCGAGCACTGCAAGAACGCCCTGGACGACCTGGAAGCGGAGATGATATCCATAATGAAGGCAATGGGGCTTTCCGGGGATTTCAGGGGCCGCTACAGGACGGATTCTGAGGAATACAGGAAAAACACCCAGACAACCTTCATAGACCTCTGGAAAAGGGGCCTGATTTACGTGGACACGAGGCCGAACAACTACTGCATAAAATGCGGAACAACGATAGCGGACGCGGAAGTCCTTTACGAGGAGAGGGACAGCCAGCTCGTCCACATCAAGTTCCCAGTCAAAGGAGGCGGGGAACTTGTCATTGCAACGACCAGACCCGAGCTTCTCTGCTCCTGCCAGCTAGTCATCGTCAATCCAAAGGACGACCGCTACAGGAAGCTGCATGGAAAGAAGGTGTCCATACCGATCTACGGCAGGGAGATCGAGGTGAGGCCGCACAAGGAGGCGCTCCCGGATTTCGGTACGGGCGCGATGATGGTCTGCTCATACGGCGATTTCGGGGACGTGAGGATTTTCCGCGAGCTCGGACTCGAGGAAACCATTGCCATAGACGTGCGGGGTAGGATGGCGAGTGCTGCGGGGAAATATGCTGGACTGAAGGCAGGCGATGCAAGAAAGAGGATAACAGAGGAACTGGAGAAGCGCGGGCTAGTGGTGAAGAAGGAAGGAATAAAGCACAGGACGCCCCTTTGCGAGAGAAGCAGAACCGAGATAGAGATCATACCCATGCCCGAGTACTACCTGAAGCAGATGGAGTGCCTGAAAACCCTTGAGGGGTATGCGAAGGAAATAAAGTTCTACCCCGATCACCACAGGAGCATACTCCTCAACTGGATGGGCTCGGTCACGAAGGACTGGCCGGTCTCGAGGAGGAGGTATTACGCGACGGAAATACCAATATGGTACTGCAGGGAGTGCAAGGAACCGCACCTGCCAGAGCCCGGGGAGTATTACAGGCCCTGGAAGGACAAGGCGCCTTTCAAGGAGTGCGTGAAGTGTGGGGGCAAGGAATTCGTAGGGGAGGAAAGGACCTTTGACACATGGATGGACTCCTCAATAACCCCGCTGTTCGTGGCAGGGTATTTTTCAGACAAGCAATTCTTCGGAAGGGTTTCAGGCAACATACTGCGCCCCCAATCAAAGGACATAGTGAGGACGTGGCTATACTACACGCTTCTCAGGTGCCACCAGCTTACCGGGAAGAACATATTCAGGCACGCCTGGATAATGGGGTATGGGGTGGACGAGAGGGGAAAGAAGATGAGCAAGAGCAAGGGGAACGTCATCGACCCGATTCCCATTCTGGAGAAGTACGGGGCGGATACGTTCAGGTTCTGGTCAGCCCAGGAATCCTCCCTGGGATCGGATTTCAGGTGCTCAGAGGAGAGGATTTCCGGGGCAGGGAAGTTCCTGACAAAGCTCTGGAACACCGCGAGGTTCATATCCGCATTCGGGGATTCCGGGAAGGCGCCGCCCAGCCCCCTGGACAGATGGATACTCGGCGAGCTCTCAGGTTTGGTCGATGAATGCGGAAGAGGCTACGAAGGCTTCAATTTCTTCGTCCCCTCGAACAGGATAAGGGACTTCCTGTGGAATGTCTTCGCTCCGCACTACATGGAGATGGTGAAGGCCCGTGCCTATTCGGGGGACAAGGCCGCAATCTGCACGCTAAATAAGTGCTTGAAGACGATGCTGGTACTCCTATCGCCAATCACGCCGTTCATAACAGACTTCATTTACAGGGAGCTTTACGGTTCTTCCGTGTTCAAGGAGAGGTTCCCGGAAGCCTGGGGGAAGGAGAATCTCCCCTTCTCCACAGAGGAGCTGCTCGAGCTGAATAGCGCTGTCTGGAAGGCCAAGAAGGAAAGGGGGCTCTCCCTGAAGGACGGGGTGAAGGAGCTCAGGGTGGGAAGGAAGTTCAGTCTCCTCGAGAAGGACCTGAAGGCCGCTCACGGGGCGGAATCACTCGTTTACGGGAAGGAGCTGGGCATAGTTTTATAAATTACCCTTCCAACCACTATTATCGGGCCTCCGGGCCTTAAGGGGTGTGAGGGGAATGAAACTCGAGAGACTTGAGAGGAAAATCAACTCGCTTTACATGGGCAGCATGGAAGTCAGGGTGAGAGGTACCTTTCTCGAAGAGGAGATAGAAGGCTTCATGAAGAGCAGGAAGGTCCTCAGGGAGAAGGGGTTCGGGAAGGCGATTTTTTGACGGCTTTTAAGGGAAACTGTCAATAATTTAACATGTTCATACACGGGAAGGCAGAGGTCGACCCGAAGGCGAGGCTGGGCAGGGATACGAGCGTCTGGGCATTCGCGGCCATAAGGGCAGACGAGGGGTCAATCTCGATAGGGGACAGGACGAACGTGCAGGAAGGCTGCGTCATACACGGGAAGGACGTCAGCATAGGGAAGAACGTGACCATGGGCCACGGGGCGGTCGTGCACGGGGCAAAGGTGGACGACAACGTGGTGGTCGGGATACGCTCCACTGTGCTGGACGGCGCGGAAGTGGGGGAATGGTGTATAATAGGGGCAGGAAGCCTAGTGCTGCCAGGGAAGAAGATTCCCCCTGGAAGCGTGGTCATGGGCGTGCCCGGGAAGGTTGTAAGGGAGGTCACTGAGAAGGACAGGGATTGCATCAGGGAGAGCGCTTCCGAGTATGTCAGGAGGGCGCATGCTTGAGATAGTCTTCCTCGGGACGGGTAGCTCTGTCCCTTCCAGGTTCAGGAACCTGGCCTCCATCTGGATGAAGTACTCGATGGAGAGGGGGGAGTCCTTTCTGATGGACTGTGGAGAGGGGACGCAGCTGCAGCTGATGAAGGCAAAGCTCGGGTTCATGAAAATCAACAGGATATTCATCACCCACTGGCATGCCGACCACTGGGCAGGGCTGATAGGTCTGATGCAGACCATGAATCTCGAGAAGAGGAGGAGGCCGCTGCACATCCACGCCCCGGAGGCAGAGCGTTTCGTGGATAACATACTGGAAATGGGGTACTGGGCGCCGAGGTTCAGGGTCATTCCCAGGGACTGCCCTTTCGAAGGAAGGGAAGCGGAAGTGGCATACGGCACAAAGGAGTTCGAGATCCTTTCCATCCCGGCGAAACACTCCGTGCCTGCGGTCATGTACTGCTTCAGGGAGAGGGACAAGGTGAACGTGGACATGGTGAAGGCAGGGAAGCTCGGTCTCAAAGAGGGAAGGCTCGTGGGAAGGCTGAAGGAGAAGGGAAGCATAGAGCTCGGCGGGAAGAAGATCAGGCTGGAGGACGTGGCGGCAGTGAAGAAGGGCCTGAAGGTGGTCTACACCGGGGACACCCAGCCCTGTGGGAACCTGGACATGATAGCCAAGGGGGCTGACCTGCTGATACACGATTCCACTTTCGAGGCGCAGGATGACACGATCTCACACGCAGGGGCAGAGGAGGCCGCGAAGGCTGCGAAGAAAGCTGGTGCGGGCAACCTCGTGCTCACGCACTTCTCGAGGAGATACAGGGACGTTGGAGAGCTCGAGGAGAAGGCGAGGAAGATATTCCCCAACACGACCGCCGCGAGGGACTTCATGGGGATCATGCTAAAGAAGGGGGAGTTCAGGGCAGAGGGAAGGAAGCGCTGAGCGCCTGAAACCGGATCCAGGGGACGGTATATAAAGTTTTCCGATAGGTTTATAAGGAATCCACTCAAGTTCCTATCAGGTGTTATGAGTCAGTTCAAGTACGTGACCAACAGGACGATAGCGAACAGGGAAGGCAAGGATAGCGGAAGGGTCAGAATGATGGTGAAGAACGGCTCTGACACCGCGGAGGGGGACTACGTCTGCGCGGAATGTGGGTATAGCGGGAAGATAAGCCAGGCGTTCAGTAGGCCCCTCTCTGTCAAGTGCGGCAAGTGCAGCTTCCTGATGAAGCTCCCCAAGCTCAAGGGGAAGAAGTGAGGCTTTTTAGCGGGGAATACAAATATAACCCATGTTCAAGTATTTTTACGAGCTGCTTTTCATCATCATAGGGCTCTCCATCATATCCTTCAACCTGATCTACTTCCCGGGGGTCCCTCTGCTGTTCGAGATGCTCAACCTGGCGGGCGGGCTCGTGGCAGTGATGCCCTCCCTGCTGATGTTTTACTCGGGGTTCAGGAAGCGGAAGGGCATGGAGGAGCAGTTCCTGGTCTTCATCTCTGACGTCACGGAGTCGATAAACTCCGGAATGACGCTTCCCATCTCCCTCCAGCACGCGTCCAAGAAGGACTACTTGGACCTCGGGCCGTACGTGAACTCCCTCGCCTCCCAGGTAGACTGGGGGATACCTTTCCACAAGGCCCTGAAGGTGTTCGCCAAGAACACCGGGTCCAGGACCATAAGGAGGGCGGTGGAGACGATAGTGCAGACGTACAGGGTCGGGGGGAAGCTCGCGGACACCCTGACCGCGATAGGAGAGTCCCTGATGACACTCGAGAAGATAAAGAAGGAGAGGACCTCCTCGGTGCACTCGCAGATAATAACCTCTTACATAATCTACTTCGTGTTCATAGTGATACTCGTGATTCTGCAGGTTTTCCTGATCCCTTCGCTGCTGCCGCAGGCGGTCGGGGGTCTGGGAGGGGGGCCGGCCCCGATAGGGGCTATATTCTCGCAGAGCGTGGTGAACTTCATACTCATCCAGGGCTTCTTCGCTGGCCTGGTGACTGGCAAGATGGCGGAAGGCTCGGTGATCGCGGGGGTGAAGCATTCGGTGCTTCTGATAGTGATAGGGTACACGGTCTTCTCCCTTGCCTCGCAGATAGAGATCAGGTTTATATAAAATCCGCGACAAATAATCAATGCAGTTGTGGTTATATGTCATCGAGGAAGGGGATTTCAGACGTGATCGCGGTCGTTCTCATGGTCGCCGTGGCGATTTCCATCGGAGTCTTCGTGACCACGTTCGCGACCAAGTGGGTCCAGGACCAGACATCCTCCCCGTCCATAACCTGCGCGATAAAGACCAACTACATAGTCGATGACGCCAAGTTCAACTATTCCGGGGGCGGGCAGCTGCTGGTGAAGGTGACGAACAAGGGGGACGAGGGGATATACGGGTTCGGGTTCATACTCTACAACGTTACCAAGATACTCAGCTTCAACTCCTCAAGCACACTGATAAGGGACCAGGTCGCTTCCGCGAGCCCGATAGGCAGGGAGCAGTCGGCCATAGTGACGCTGAACCTGAGCACCGTGAACTCCTCGCACTCGGGGATGGGGAGGACGCTGACCAAGATAACGGTCACGAATGACGCGTGCGACGCGGTCTCTGCAAGCACCTCCTCCATAACCAAGTATCCCTGATACGGCTTGATAATTTTATAAGCCATTGGAACCAACTAATAACTGAGTCTGGTATGAATTTTAAGGGTTTCTCGCCCCTGGTGGCTGTGGTGATGTTGGTGGGATTCACGCTGCTCGTGACGGGCATACTGGGAAGCTACCTCACCCAGTTCGCGCAGGAGCAGCGCTCTCTAGCACAGTACTGCACTGGCGCTCGGATAATAATACTGAGCGGCATCTACCAGGATTCCCCCACCCAGGGACTCAGCGACGTGACCCTCAGCATACACAACTTCGGGGACGTTGAACTCACCCTGAACGTGCTGGAGACGCTGGCCACCGGGGTGGTGATGAAGGCGTCCGAGACCGCCACCGTGGGTGCAGGGGAGGTCGCGCAGCTCAAGCTGGAGGGGCTGGAGATCGCGAACGTAACGGAGTTCACGGTTCAGTCGCAGACGTGCGCCGGGGCGCAGGACTTCATAAAGGTCAGCGACATGAAGAAGGTCTGACCAGGGCGAAAGGGTTTTTTCGGAAGCGCTGGCTGGGATTTATATCCTCTGGGAGGGAAGTATAATCCACATATGTACAAGCAGATCATAGCGGTAAGGAAGGACCTGAAGCTTGGCAAGGGAAAGATCGCGGCCCAGGCTGCGCACGCGTCCCTGCAGGCGTACAGGAAGGCCCCGTCCGCTGTGCAGAGGGCCTGGGAGGAAGAGGGGAGCAAGAAGGTCGTGGTGGCCGTGGAGGGAAAGGGGGAGTTGTTCAGGGTTTATAGGGAAGCGGGAAGGCTTCCCAGGGCGCTGATAAGGGACGCGGGCCTCACCCAGGTCAGGAATGGGGAGGCAACCGCGGTTGGGATAGGCCCTGCCAGGGAGGATGTAATTGACAGGATAACTGGGGAACTCAAGCTTTTATAACCCCGGGGCTAATTGTGCTCATGAACAAGAAAGAGGAAGAGAAGAAAGCACAGGAGCTGCAGCAGAAGCTGGGGATATACCAGCTCTACCATGCCCAGATAGAGGAGCTCAAGAAGCAGGCAGAGATGCTGCAGTCGAGGGCGATGGAGATTGAAGCCTCCAGGGTGGCCGTGGAGGACCTCAGGAAGGCGAAGAAGGGGAGTGAGATGATGGTTCCCGTGGGAAGCGGAATTTACGCGAACGGCTCCTTCAGCGGAGGGGATATGTTCATGGACCTCGGGGCAGGGGTGCTCGCGAAGAGGCCGCCAGAGGAGGCCGCGGAGAAGCTTGGAAAGGGGATGGAGGAAGTGGAGAATATGGCTGCGGCGCTCCAGAATGAGATGGTTTCGTTGGCAGAAAAGGCAAATAGCATCGCCCAGGAGCTGCAGAAGGAACTCGGAAAGTGATCATCGGTTCTCGTACTTCTCCTTCAGCTCTATGTCAATCTTGACGCCCTCTGGGATGGGTATCCTCACCACATGCCTGAGGGCTCGCTCGTTCGCGCCTATGTCCACAACCCTCCTGTGTATCCTCATCTCCCAGCGGTCCCAGGTCGCATTGCCGTGGCCTGTCCCGTCGCCGCAGGGGGTCTTGAGGGTCCTGACCTTGAGCTTCTTGGTGGGGAGGGGGATCGGACCCCTGTAAGAAACGCCGTACTTCTTCGCTATGTCCTTTATGTTGTTGCAGATGACCACGAGCTCTTCGTGGTCCCTTCCAGCGAGCTTCACCCTTGCGAATTCCATGACAACACCCTGAGCAGACAAATGTATTAAGAGATGTAATACTTAAAAAGCTTTAAAGGATCCCAACCAATCAGCAAGGGGAGCCGGTGCCTGCGGATCACCTGCTGTCCCCTTCCTTGCTGGCAGGGAACTTCACCTTCCTCGAAAGCTCGTCCACCCTTTTCATGATGAGCTTCCCAATATTTCTCCAGGTAGGGGTGCGCATCAGCCAGCCAGACATTTCCCTTCCGGAGACATACGAAAGGATAAGGGAGATAAAGGGCCACAACAGCACTGGGAGCTCCTTGATGGCGCAATGCTCTTCGGGGAGGGGTCCATGGCGCGGTCATTTTCAGGGGAGGCAGGTACAGCATACCACTGGCAGAAGGCGGGGTGGTGGAGGAGCTCATTTGGAGGCCGGGCGCTGAGGGGTACGGCTGCCAGCAGGGTATAATCCTGGG